>DASSXK010000505.1:0-7728 GCA_035703945.1 Ktedonobacteraceae bacterium
TTTGTCGATGCTGCATCACGAAATATTACCCAGATTGGTGCGGCTAATCTGCCAAAATCGACCAGGCAACAAGTCGCGGATGCGCTGGCTCAATCCCCGAAATCAGAGGTGGCTGCCTCGAAATAGTTGCAGGATGGTTCAAAGGGATGCTTCTCGCTACTCCAAAAGAGAAGCACCCCTGTTTGTTGCTTGAGTGCTGGAAGACCGCAGCTTTCTTCGGGCAGTGCTTGTTTGAGCAAAAAGAATCAAGAAACAGAACTGCTTTCTTCAATGATGTCGGATAGGATGAGAGGACGGCAGGTGTTACGCTCAACCAACTTGACGGGGAGTGTGATGCATGAATAGGGCTTGTCTGGTTGCTGGATACGTTCGAGCAGGAGGGCGAAACACTGCTGACCAATCGCTGTAACCGGCTGTGCAACTGTTGTGAGGGCAGGTTCAAAGGCCGAGGCGTAGAAGATATCGTCATAGCCGATAATCGAAATATCATCGGGCACCTTTAGGCCTTGAGAGTGCAGGGCATTGATTGCTCCCAGCGCCATCAGATCGTTAAAGACAAAGATGGCTGTATGGTTGAGGCCGCGTTGGAGCAGTTCTAACATCGCATTATAGCCGCTATCGTAGCGTCCATTCCCCTGCTCGAAGTCTTCAAGTTGTAGCTCGATGCCGCTCTCGCGCAGGGCATCTTGAAATCCGTAGATTCGTGCAGATTGCCGCTCGCCGGGAGGATGGAGCGTGATGCATCCGATGCGTCTGTGATTGAGATTGAGCAGGTATTTTCCTGCCATGTATCCCCCCTGGTAATTGTCGATTATTACCTGGTCTACTGAAGGTATTGGCTTCTCAATATTCGTGACCACAACCGGAATATTCTCGGCTATGATTTGTTTGAGCGTTGGAGGCATTTCATTCTTGCTGTCGATCAAGATGATGCCATCTACCTGATGCGAGATCAGCACATTAACGTATGCTTGCTGCTTTTCATCCGAAAGATCTGAATTGCAAAGAATGACGCTATATCCGGCGGCGAAGCCCGCATCTTCGATGGCTCGCGCCATCTCGGCGTAAAAGGGATTGGAGTTATCCGTAATGATCATGCCAATCATACACGTATTGCTTTGGCGCAGCCCCCGTGCCAGATAGTTCGGTCGATAACCCAGCTCCTCAACCGCTTGTAAGACACGCGCTCGAATCTCCGGGCCAACAGGGCGATTGCCATTGACGACACGTGAGACCGTCGAAATCGAAACCTCGGCCTTCAGTGCCACATCACGGATATTTGCCATGTTTTTCTTTCCAGTGTGCCCTCGTTTTGAGAGCAGCGGCTGTACATGGGGAGATACCAATCGCGGCACTCCCCTTTCACGATGTTATTGTAGCATCTATCTGGCATATTGTCGTGTTTATCGCGTCCTCAACCAGCACTTATCCGGAAAAGCGCTTTAAGCAGTCCAATGGATGGTGTCTGTCAGTGTAAAGCTTGTCTTTTCACGGATATCCTGTGCTGAAGCTCCAATGAGCAACTCGAACTCTCCCGCTTCGGCGATCCAGGTGTGAGCCAGGTCATCGTAGTAGCCCAGCGCCTCGCGGTCGAGCAAGAGCGTGACAGTTTTACGCTCACCCGGTTCCAGTTCCACTTTAGAGAATGCTTTCAGCTCTTTCTCGGGACGGTGCAAGCTGGCCTCTTTGTCGCGTATATACACCTGCACAATTTCTTTGCCTGCTCGCTTCCCTGTATTTGTAATATCCAGCGAGACCTGTAACGTTGCGTTTGGATCAAGCCGGTTGGTATTAAGCTGAAGTGCGCTATACTCAAAGGTTGTGTAGGAGAGACCGAAGCCAAAGGGAAAGAGCGGGGCGATTTTTCGCTTATCATAGGAGCGATACCCGACAAAGAGCCCTTCGCCATAGTAGATCTTACCGTTTTCGCCTGGAAAGTCGAAGTAGGCCGGGGTATCCTCCAAACGGACCGGATAGGTCTGAGGCAGCTTGCCCGAGGGGTTGACGTCTCCAAAGAGGACATCGGCGATGGCGTTGCCACATTCCTGGCCGGGATACCAGGCCTGGATGACTGCCGCGACCTGCTCAAGCCAGGGCATCGAGATTGGCGAACCGGTATTGAGTACGACGATGGTGCGGGGATTCGCCGCCGCGACCTGCTCCACGAGCGCGTTCTGCTTGCCAGGTAGCCCCAGTGCTACTCGATCAAAGCCTTCGCTCTGCCAGTCGCCGCCAAAACCGACGCAGACGATCGCGACATCCGAATTAGCGGCCAGCGCGACGGCCCGCTCGATTCTGTCCCTTGGCTCAGGTGGCAGGCAGCCCAGGTGGATCGCGCCTATCGGATTTTCCAGTCCCTTAGAAAATTCGAGTACAAGCTGATATTCACGTCCCGCTTCTAGAGAGAGCGTGGTGCGGACCTCCGAACTGCCCATTGAGAAGAATTCCCCACCGTATTTCTGACTGGTCCAGTTATCGATCACCTGCTTCCCATCAACCAGCAGACGGCTGCGTCCAACACTTACAAGCCCAAAGGTGTACTCGCCTGATTCCTGTGGAAGAAAGAGGGATGTTGCTCGCATCGAGAATTCCTGAGGACTAACACCTCCGGGCATTTCGCCGAACCAGGAGAAGTCCGATTTTGCCTGGATCTCGTGATAGACCGGCGCGCCAGTCAGCTCGGTATCGTTAAAGAAGTCAACGGCGAGGCCGTTCTGCCTGCCCTCTGAACCAGCCAGCAGTTGCTCGCCCTCCAACAGTGGCAGTAGCTTGAAGTTGGTGCAGCCCAGCTCATAGCGTACCTCTACATCGGAACCAACTTTGGATTTGATGCCCTCAAAAGGTGTAACCGCTGGATGTGTATTGACCTGGGCGCTGCCCCCACCCATGATCTGCGCCACCTGGGCCTGAGGACCAATCATCGCAATCGAGCGGATCTGCTGGCGCTGAAGCGGCAACGTTGCTTGCTCGTTTCTGAGCAGAACAATCCCTTCGGCTCCGGCTTTGCGAATCAGGGCGCGATGTTCTGGCAGGTCGGTATCCTGCTCTGGTCCAGTTGCTGGGTGCTTAAAGAGATCCGCTTTATCAAGCAGTTGCAGCAGGCGGCGCACGCTGGTATCAAGCGTCTCTTCCGTGACTTCTCCCCGTTCGACGGCCTCCAGCAGTTTCTGGCCGCGCCAGCGTGGCGCTGGCATCTCAATGTCCAGGCCAGCATTAACGGAGGCTGCTGTACTCTTGACCGAAAAGAACCAGTCGGATACCACAACCCCATCAAAGCCCCACTCGTCACGCAAGATCTCCGTCAGGAGAAAGTGGTCTTCGGAGGCGGCAATCCCATTCACCAGGTTATAGGCCGCCATAATTGTCCAGGGTTGGGCCTCACGCACTGCGATCTGGAATGGTCGCAGATACACTTCGCGCATGACACGTTCACGGATCTCGGAACTGATCGTAAAGCGTTGGAATTCTTCATCGTTACAGACGTAATGCTTGATCGAGGCCCCCACACCCTCTTCCTGGAGTCCTGTAATGTAGGCCACCGCCATTTGAGCGGTCAGATAGGGATCTTCCGAGAAACATTCAAAATTGCGCCCACCCAGCGGCGTGCGTTGAATGTTAACAGTGGGTCCCAGCAGCACGCGGGCCCCCTTCATTTTAGTCTCCCGTGCCAGGGCCTGTCCGACACGTCTAACCAGCTCCGTATTCCAGGTTGAGGCCAGCGAAATCCCGGCAGGAAAGCAGGCCGCTTTTACACCGGCAGAGAATCCTCCCGCCCCACGAGCGCCGTTGGGTCCGTCTGACATCTTTAAGGAAGGTATTTCCAACCGTTCTACAGGGATCGTAAACCAGTCGTTTGTACCAGCAAGCATCGCGACTTTCTCTTGCAAGCTCATCTGGTGCAGCAGCTCTTCTAAATCACGCATGATTTGCTTTTTACACTCCTTCTTCCATTTTTCGGCTTTGCTATAATAGGCGGCTTGCTATATCTGGATATCCCTTATTCGCGTGCAGTGTATTCTCGTCGTAAGGTTGGTCTTTTGTATCACAACTGGTTGGGTAGCAGACCACCATTGATATTACAGAGCGTGAGTAGTCGTGATGTGCTACGGACGGTCTTCTCTGATGGCTTTTATTCAGTATACCCCGACTTCATTCAGCATCGGAGTCCGTTTGGCCGTAGAAAGAGAGGCTTTGGATGGATTGCTCTTCTTACTTTGGCAAGGCCTTGATAATCATCTCAAAGAGATCGAGATCGTGCAGGAAATCCTCGGCCGTTGTTTTGGGCTCCATATTATGTAGGACCACCCCATGGAAATGCAGCAATTCGATCATATAGGCGTCGGCGAAGGTGGGTCGAATTACACGCTCTTCAAACGCTTCATCCTGTGTTTCGCTGATAAAGAGCTGGGTAGGGAGTTGGCGGATATAGGGTGTGTTGTATTGTAATCTAAGCTCTTTCGTCTCGCCATAGACCTGAATATGGGCATCGAATCGACGGTTATGATCGATCCCTGTTTCAAAACTGACCATGTAGTTTTCATACTCAAATAGCGCCGTCAGGAAACTGCCCGATTGGTGAGCCGCGATGACCCCTTTGGGCATCCCCAGCAGTTCGCGCATCGCAGAAAGATCATGGCTACTCAAGCCGCAGAGCAGGCGATAGGTCCTTTGTATCTGCTCTGGAACATCGCCAAGAGCTTCTCCGACCAGGCGTTTGGCCCGCTCAGCCCGATCCAGCATGGCCTCCTTGGGAATATCGTTTGGACGTATAACGACGCTGGATTGGTCTACAAACTGGCTGTTCTGGCCAATGATGTCGCGGACCCTGGCATAGTTGATCTTCTCAAGCTCTTTAACCTGTTTCGCCGCCTCAATAAAAGCGGGAGCATAGCGGCGCATGTAGCCGACCATCACCTGTACGCCCGCTTCGTCGCGGGCCTTGATGATGGTGTCGGCTTCCCGGCGGGTCAGACACATCGGCTTCTCGATCAGAACGTGTTTGCCATGCCGAAGAGCCGCCAGAGCGGAATCCGTATGATATTCATCGCTATTGAGGACGAGGATCGCATCGAGGTCTTTCTGTTCAGCGATTTTCGTATAGTCAAGATAACGATGCTCACTGGGGACATTATACCGTGCCCCCAGCGTGTGAAGTAGCTCCCGCGAGATGTCGCAGATGGCCGCAATCTCAAACTGTTCTGCGTGCGCCTGTAAGATTGGCAGGTGGATGACCTGTGCGACTTCTCCCAGCCCGACCAGACCTACTTTTATCCTTGTCATTTGAATGTTACTCCTTTTAGCCTTTGACTGCGCCCGCTACCACCCCCTGGACCATATACTTCTGGACGAACAGGAAGAAGATGATCGTGGGAATAGATGCCAGGCTGGCCGCCGCCATCAAGCTTCCCCAGTCCGTTGAATATTGGGACATAAACATCTGGATTCCGACCGGGATCGTCATCGTATCGGGATCGCGCAGGAAGATGCTGGCAATCAGGAACTCGTTGTAACATAGCAGAAAAGTGAAAATGGTAACCGCCGCCGTGCCAGGACCTGACAGGGGCAATACAATCGTTCGCAGACTCCGGAAGCGCGAGCAGCCGTCAACAAAAGCCGCTTCTTCTAGCTCACGTGGAATGGCATCAAAGAAGCCCTCGAACATCCAGGTCGCGAACGGCAGGTTGAGCACGGTGTAAATCAGAATGACCGAATAGTAGGTATTGACCAGCCCCGCGTTCTTGAAGATGATGAACAGGGGGATCAAAGCCAGAATGATCGGAAACATCTGCACCAGCATCAAGACCCGCGAGTAGTTGCTAACAATGCGCATCTTGTGATAGCGCGAAAGCACATAGCCGGCCCCGCCTGCACAGATGATACTGAGAAGCGTCCCCAGGCCGGCCACAATCAGGCTGCTTGTGAAAAAGCCCCAGAAGTTGGTTCTGGCAGTCAGATAGCTAAAGTTTTCCAGGGTTGGATGCTGCGGAATGATGCTTGCCGTGGAAATGATTTCCGTTGTTGTGCGAAACGCATTCAAGAAGATGGCAAAGATGGGATAGTCGAGGATGATGACGATCACCAGCATCACCAGCGTCAAAAGCCATTTTTTGATGTTGTTGTTCCTCTGGCGGGTTGCGGCCGTCGTCGCGGTTGCGGTTGAGCGAGCATATGGTTGTGAATTATCCAGCGCCTTCTGCATACTTGTGGCTCCTTTCTCTTTGGCCTAATCCCGGTTGCGGAAACGCATCATCAGAATTGCCAGCAGCATCAAAATGATCAGCGATACAAAAGCGACTGCGGCCCCCGCGCCAACGGTATTGCGGGCGAAAGTATCTTTATAGGCCAGGATCATCAAACTTTCAGTCGCATTGGATGGTCCCCCCTGGGTCAGCAAAAAGGGCGTTTCAAAATCATTGACGCTCCAAATTGTCATCAAAATCCAGAGGATAATCGAGATATTCCTGATGCCAGGAAAGGTGACGCTGCGGAAGGAGGCCCAGCGGTCCGCACCATCTATGCGGGCAGCCTCATAGAGATTGTTATCGATCGTTTGCAGAGCCGCAATCAGCGAGATCATCATAAAGGGAAAACTGCGCCAGATTTTGATGACGATCACCGAAACAACGGCCCAACGCGAATCGCTTAGAAAGAAGATCGGGCCAAGATGGAACCAGCTCAGTACGATATTAACTGTGCCGTGCTGATCCTGAATCATCCAGCGCCAGACGACAATTGTCACGATTGAAGAAAGTATCCAGGGAATAATCAGCAGAACGCGGATCAGACCGCGCAGGGGAAAGTTTTGGACCAGAAGCAGGGCCAGGCCTAATCCTAGCAAGTAGCTGCCCACTACGCTGAAGATGGCAAAGATCGCGCTAAATAAGACAGAACCCTGAAACTCTGGATCGCTAAAGGTTGCTAAATAGTTTTGTAGTCCTACAAAGGTGCCTGACGAGAGCAGCGAACCGTTCTGGAAGCTGTAGACCAGGGCGGTCAGCAGCGGGTACAGCTCGATGATACAAATAATCAGAATGGAAGGTGCCAGCAGGAGAAACGGTAACATATCGATTCGTCGTTTGGCGACCTTGTCAGGTTGCTGCCTGATTCTTAGATTGCTGGTCTGTTCGGTTACTGGTGTGACACTCATAGGGCAGGTACTCCCTTTCTTTGATGAATACCTTTGGAAGGCTTGTCTACCTCCATTGTGACCTAAAAATAGTGACGCACGTCAAAGATGGACTCACCGGCCAGAGTGAGAGAGACAAACGGTGCCCCTCCCACTTATGGATGCCAGTGATTATTTAGCCGGGGTTGCTATCGACGACTTTTTGTAAGCCTGCCTGAGCGGTTTGAATTGAGGCGTTGAAATCCTTCTTGCCCAGCAGGTTCTGTCCCAGTGTCACCATCGTGCCATCTCCATCCAGCGGATTTAGTGCCGGGAAGACACCAGCCGCCTGCGCATTGGCCGATTTGGCAATAGGAATATACTGCGACTTGATTGCCTGATAGATCGGTGTGTTTAAAGCGGGATCTTCAAAGTATGAAGAACGAATCGGCAGAGGACCACAGGCTCCTTTGGTCCACAGCGGCTTGTTGTTCTTAATCCACCACAGCAAGAATTCCTTGGTTTCGTTCGGATGCTTGGTGGCGGAATAGACGATGATATTGTTAACCCAGTACAGTGTACCCTTGGTGCCATGCGGGCTGGCGATAGGAGGAATAAGGCCA
>DASSXK010000132.1:0-5426 GCA_035703945.1 Ktedonobacteraceae bacterium
GGAACCCATACCTTGTTTGTACTTTCGGGTCGCAATCAACAGGACGACATTGAGAAGCTGGCAATCTACCCCGACCATACCTATAAAGACCTGGCCGAAGTGCTAACGGTCCTGAAGAGTGAACAAGAGCAAGCTCAGGCTTAGCCTGGTTGTGCTTTGCAAGAAAATTGGATAAAGCTCGCGAGACACAATGTGCTGTATCTGCACACCGATTGGCTCGCGGGTTTTGATTTTGGTTGATAAATCTTTTAGATTTTTGAATCTTCCATCGACTAATATATTGTGAAAGCAATTTCCAAAGAATATATCTGCCGCATCGCTTACTATTAAAAGACACTTCGCAACGGCGCTCACGCGCCTACGAAGCGCTTTCTCATCAGGGATCTCTGGAACGCTTCACCCTGGATCGTTTCTGGCAATGTTCCTGCTGGCTTCTGGAGCGCATTCAGTCAACGAAGTGAATGGCTTATCAATCTTCTTCCCAATATCATGAGAGACCTTCATTTATGCAAAGATGACAGTAGATTATTTAAGCACAAAAATTTTGCAGAGTAAGAGTATAACTATTTAATCTCGTTTGTAAGAACTTTCAGATGACAGTACACAGGGATGAAATAGACTCTGTAGAATTGTTCATGATTAAATACATCAAAACGTGATACTATGGTGTCGATAAGAGACGGAATCTAACAACGTTTGAGTCAGTCCGAGGAAGCTCGGAGATTGTCGGGAGTAGCTTAAACACACTGGTTCCTGATGGAGCAATAATGAAGCAATATTCACCACGTTTTTACATGATATTATCAATATTAGCGGCCCTCGTCACGATGGGTGTGAAGTTTATTGGATATTTTCTCACGGGTTCAGTGGGTCTGTTTTCGGATGCTGCGGAATCGATTGTGAATCTGGTGGCGGCCCTGGTGGGTCTCTGGGCGCTGACTCTGGCTGCTCGGCCACCGGATGAGGATCATACCTATGGACATACCAAGTCGGAGTACTTTTCCAGCGGTGTCGAAGGGTCCTTGATTTTTGTGGCGGCGATTGTGATTGTGTTTGAGGCCGTTCCCCACTTGTTCCATCCAGAACCTATCAGGCAGGCCGTGCCAGGTTTGAGCTTCTCTGTTTTGGGGGCGCTTGTCAATGCCGTGCTGGGCTGGTTTATGTTGCGAGCGGGTAAGCAGCAGCGTTCAATCACGTTACAGGCCGATGCCCACCACCTGTTTGCCGATGTCTATACCACGATGGGGGTCGTGATAGGCGTGCTGCTCGTGGCCCTGACCAGTTGGAATATCCTTGACCCGATTATCGGCCTGCTCGTAGCTGTGAATGTACTCTGGACGGGCGTGAGGCTGTTGCGTCAAACTGGTCTGGGTTTGCTGGATACGGCCCTGCCCAGAGAAGATATGATCGTGATTGAAGCGGTCCTGGATGAGTATCGCAAACAGGGAATTGATTTCCACGCGATCCGCAGTCGTGGGGCAGGGACACGGCGTTTTGTCTCATTCCATGTAATCGTGCCGGGGGATTGGACCGTCTTAAAGGGTCATACAATCTGTGAAAAGATTGAGCTGGAGTTGATTCGGGCGTTACCTGAATCCTCAGTCTTTACGCATCTAGAGCCACGCGAAGATCCTGTCTCGTTTGAAGATATTAACCTGGATCGTGAAACGGCGTTCTAAATGTTTCTTGAAAGGACTTTATCTAGTAGTCAGCCAATCTTCCTTGCAACCCCATTGCTAGCATTGCGAATGAGCATTGACTATCTACTATAAAAGCCGGAACGGTGCTATTTCAGGGAGCCAGGTTTATTTCCTGAAACGAGCTGACATTGACGGTTGTGGTGGGCATCAGGGTAGCGCGTAGTCCGGCCTGTCCTTGCGTGATCGGGTTGTTTTTGTCCCTGGTGTCTAGCATCCAGTTTTGGGGTTCAGGCTGATTGCTGGCCCAGGCTTTTACCTCAAGTCTATTCCCCATGATTCTAAACCGCAGCGTATATGATTGTCCGGCCTGGGCTTTGAATGGGAAAGGCTTTGCTAATGGTATGCTGGTTCCCGCGCCTGTGTGTTTATTGAGCGAGAGGTTTGATCCATCGATGAAGGCTTTATACCATTGGTTTGGATTTACCCAACGGAGTACGATACCAAAATCGGCTCCACTTTTCCGATTGACTTTCGGGCTTAGCTCGTTGATGGTGAAGGTCATGGTGACATCGCTATCCGCAGTGGCGGGGCCGAGAATGGCGCTATAGTTAACTGTCCCTGGTACGCCTTGAATTTTGCCGGTGTGGTTGGCAATCGAAAAGCTGTTGTGATTATTCGCATTCGCATCTCCTTCCCATGTTTGTCCTCCAGGCGTTGTCCCCCAGAACTGACGATCCCCACGCTGGAAATTATCCTGCGCGATGACCTGATTTTTTGGCGGTGGGTTGGGTTGCTTGACTGAAAGAGGTGAAGGGGGCATCAAACGTGGAAGAATCAAAGCTCCTGCCAGGGACAGAATGAAGAGCAAAATAAAGAGAGCGATCGCCAGTGGGATAAAACGCGAGAGTTTGCGCTCTGAGGCAAGCGGCTGCGCCGGTCTATCTCCAATCGCAGGTCTGACACCAGTGAAAGGTGGGCTTTGCGGATGGGCTCCAATGGCAGGTGGATGCTGTGGACGCGTGAAGGTGCCAGAAGGGATATTTATGGCTCGTGGGGAAGTGTTGCGAGGTGGTGTCATCATTGAAGCTGGCATGTCTTTCAGTTTTGCCAGGGAGCTGTCAGGTGTGCCTGTATTTTTGAGGGGAGAGGTCGGAATCTTTGTAACGGCCTTTTCAATGACATCATCGATTCTTAACAGGTCCAGTTCAAGCAGGATTTTATCGCGCACGCGGGGATAGTCCCCTGTGAAAGGGATTTCGTTTGTTGCGGACCAGAGAGGCGGCGAGTCGTTCATCTCAGAAGATGGACAAATGATGCGAATGATTCCTCGCATTGTTTGTTGGTGAACTTGTTGGAGGGCCGAACTCATTGTCACCTGGACACGCAGGGAATTCATCGCAATCCCGGTTTGAATGAGAATAAACCATGTGCAGCTTTTGAGCGCTGGCTGTACCATCTCAAAAAAGCGCGAATCGGGGACTTTACCATCATCGACAACGACTTTTACGCCGGCATGCTCCAGATCTTCAATAAGCTGGCGACCAAGCTCGAATTCCTGACGAGGAGAGCCTGCCGTGAGCGCGCTTATAAATACAGAAGGAGTAACCATGATGTGTAAGCCTCCAAACTCCATGATTTATAATGACATTTGCAGTATACTACGGATTGTTTTATCTATTCAACCATCTATTGCTGTCTTCTTCTGGTACTGTTACAATAATTGTGACGTATCAAGGACCTAAAAAGCAGCCAGTAACGCCGCTGGTTTGCGGATTGTTCGCGGCTTGTGGGTTTGCCCACTATTTGTTCAAACGTGGTGATCGAGGATATTTGCTCAATGGGTTGATGAAGAAGCTTGTTCTATTTAGACAACGGCAGGAGCATTTCTGGATGGTTACAGTAAAATATACCCAGCCTGCGACTCGGCTGACCCCCGCCCTGGTTATTTATTTGATCGATGCGAGTTCTTCCATGAATGAGCCGTGTGGTTCTACAACGAAAATCGCCCTGGTTAATATGGCTCTAGAAGAGGCTGTGAAAGGGATGGTGCTGAGATCAATGCGGGATGTGAAAGTGCAACCTCGCTATCATATTGCGATGTTTGCGTATAGCACGAAGGTCAATGATCTGCTGAATGGTATTCGCACCCTCCCGGAGTTACTGCGTGTGGGAGGCTCGCCGGAGTTGATCGCGGGCGGCACTGAGACGGATAGCGCCTCAGGTTTTATGGCCGTGGAAGATCTGCTGAAGCAGCATCTGGCAACGTATAAGAATGGTCCCGCGCCATTGGTCTGTCACCTTACTGATGGCCTGTTTACAACACAAGATCCCGCTCCGATTATCCAACGCATCCGAGCGATGAGCGTTGAGGATGGAGAGGTCCTGGTCGAGAATATTTTGATGATCGATAAGATGCTGCGCAAGCCCCCAAAGGAATGGAGCACCTGGGGCGGCGTCCAGAAGGCTCGGGACCTGACAAACGATTACGCGAAGCATCTGTTTGCCCTCTCTTCTCCCCTCCCTGAGACCTATCGGCAAAATATCAACCGCTCGGCGGGTTATGATCTACAAAAAGGCGTGGCCCTTTTCTTTCCGGGAATTCATCCCAAGCTTGTGCAGCTTGCGCTGGCAGCCTCGTCGGCAACGCAAATGTAGCAATAGGAATGGAGCAGAGACCATGCAGCCAGGGAATAGAGAGTGGGAGCCATTGGCATTTGTGGAAACGAATCCACGCCAGGATACGTTTGTACAACTCGCGCTGGCGGATGGCTTATCCATGCGTCTGCTGTCTGTTCGCTGTCAGGAGGCCGTTGAGGAGAATCTGCCATGCCAGGATTACGCTCTGGCTGTTGTTGAGCAGGATCGCTCCCGGCTGGCATTCTGCGTCTGCGATGGTGTAGGAGGCTCTTACAAGGGCGATTACGCGGCCTCTTACCTTTCCCATTGTCTTGTTGAGTGGCTGTTGGATCTGCCTGACCTGCGTGTTCAGACCGCCGATTTGGCCCAGGCCCTTGAATTTAAGCTTCACAGCTGGGCCGAGCAAGGCCACGAGGATCTTCAGCGAGAACCTCTTCCAGCAAACATATCGGCCCTGTTGCGACACGTACTTGAGGAACAACGCAATACCTTTGGTAGCGAAACCGTCTTTTTTGCGGGCCGGATTGATTATGGCCCGTCCTTACAGCAAAAACCTCAAAACAGGCAGGCGCTTTTTTGCTGGATGGGCAATATTGCCGCTCAAATTTTTGTGACGCCCGCTAAATCAACGCTATTGGGAGATAGCAGCCAACTTGATAGCGATAGAAATCGTTGGTCAACGCGGCAAGGCCCGCTTGGGATGCTTGGTGCTTCGACAATAAATTTTGAGATGGTTGAACGCTTGATTGTCTCCACCGATGGTTTAGCTACAATCAGCTCTGAACTTGCCTCGCTCGATGATGAGATGTTAGAAATCAAGATCGAGGAGCTTTCACGTTTACCCGCCAACGACGATATGACTTTGCTTGATGTCCAATGGCAAGCCATTCGCTAAGAAATGAAAGACGGAGAGAATGTCTGAGTTTCAACCTGATATTCATACGGTTCTGACGATTGGAAATACTCGATATGAATTTCTTCCGCACGTTATCCTCCCCAACGAGGTGCAGAAGTTTCCCCGAGAGCAGACGATAACCTATCAGTTGCGCAACCTGGCGGATAAGAAGCTATGGGCACTCAAAGTCTCTAACGCGGGCTACCGGGATCGCCGGCTCGTACAGACGACGGCCGCCCTGTACCGATTACGCA
>DASSXK010000160.1:0-5634 GCA_035703945.1 Ktedonobacteraceae bacterium
GACTCTGTACTCCTATTTTCGCTCAGATGTTCCGTTCTGGCAAGTAGGGGAGCAGAATGGCTCTGCTCCCTCGGCGTTGGCGAAGGTGGCTCCGGCAGGCGAGGCGTTTGAGGAATCTGCCTCACAGGAGAAGGCGGAGGCATAGCCGGGGCCTGCTCTCGCGGCTGAGCAGGCGGGGACACCTGGACAGGTGGCGCGGCTGGACGCGGCTCACGACGGGCCTGCGGTTTAGCAAGTGTCGGAGCCTGACTGGCAAGGTTGATCGGAGCCTGCTGTTGAACCGTAGGCAAGACCTTACCAGGAGCCATCAGGCGAACCTGGAAGGTTATCCCCTGATCCATAAATTCGGTGGCGAGAGCTTCCTCGATAAATTTATGGCGGTCACTTCCATTAATAAATGTATATGAGAAATCATGCTGGGCCTGCAAAATCACGACCAGAGCGGAACCTGCGGCCTCAACACCCATCACCACATAATCGTTCAAGGTACCAGCCGTTTTGGAACTGCGCTCAATTGCTCGCACCCGCTTTTTGATCTGCGTCCAATGCTCTTTGATCTGTTCCACGCTAAACGTAAGCTGTTGAGTCTGTCCCAAGGGCTCTGCATAAGCTTCAACGGACTCCTCAACCACAATTGTCGGCTCCTGATAGGCGGCCTCACGCGAGGCTTCGGAAGCCTCAAGCTCTTGAGCCGTCCCACCAAAACGTTCTGGTTGCGAGATTTCCTCGATTACGACAGGAGATACATCCACGGGTGCCTCTGGCGCTGGACGTGAGTTTACAGGCATCTGAGGAGCCTGGGCAGGACGTTGCTCCTGTCGGACAGCGGGTGGCTGTGGAGGCGGCGTCTGCGTCTGATAAGTCGCACGCGGCTGAGCCACCTGACTTACCTGGGGGGTCGATCCATTGACAGGCTGGAATGAAGCGGAAGGGCCCCGGCGATGAATCTCAAGGCACTCCAAAAAGGCCAGTTCCAGGCCAAGCTGGGGCGTACCGATATTCTTCTGCATCAGGTCGTTCTGAGCAAAGATGCGAGCACTGGCCGCCAGCTCCTCCAGCGAGAATTCGCGGGCCAGGCGATTCAGCTCATTGACTTCATCTTCGGTGCTATCCAAAATCTCATTGATATTCGCACCAGCTTTGGCCAGCAGCAGACCGCGCCAAAACTCAATCAACTGGGCATTCACCTGCCGCAGGTCCGCTCCGGAGTCGGAGAGCTGATTGATCATATGCAGGCCAGCCGCGCCATCCTGGGCGGCAACCGCGCCAATCAGATTTGAGATGGCACGGGGATCGGCCACGCCCAACATTTGCTGGACCTGGGACAAAGCGACATCGCTACCAGAATAGGCAATCGCCTGATCCAGCAGACTCAAAGCGTCGCGCATGCCACCGGCTGCCGCCCGAGCCAGCAGCTCGGCAGCCGAGCGTTCCAGCTTGACTTGCTCCTGCTCAGCAATGTAGAGCAGATGAGAGACGATCTGGCGAGTCGTGATACGCGTAAAATCGAAGCGCTGACAGCGCGAAAGCACGGTCGGCAACATCTTATGTACATCGGTTGTTGCCATCACGAAGATCGCATAATCGGGGGGTTCTTCGAGGGTTTTGAGCAGCGCATTAAACGCCTCGGTTGTCAGCATATGGGCTTCGTCGAGGACATAGACCTTGTATTTACCGGTTGAAGGGGGCATCATGATCTTTTCACGCAGGTCACGAATGCTATCAATACCACGATTGGAGGCGGCATCTATCTCGATCACATTAAAAGAATTGCCAGCCGTGATTTCACGGCACTGCTGACATTCATTACAAGGTTCGCCATCCTTTGAATTGGTACAGTTGATTGTTTTTGCAAGAAGGCGAGCAGTACTGGTCTTACCAGTCCCTCGTGGACCAGTGAACAGGTAGGCGTGTGCCAGCTTGTCACTGTTGAGGGCGTTTTTTAATGTTCGGATGATAGATTCTTGCCCGACGAGATCATTAAACGTCTGCGAACGCCATTTGCGGTAGAGTGATTGTGAGGCCATGATTTCTGCTGCTCCTACCTGCCAGCGAATAAAAAGAGATAGAAAAGGGTAGGCATGCCGCAAAGAGACGAAACAAACAGAAGACCGATTTTCGCCTGGCCCTGCCGATTAGCGCGATCAGGTTACCTACGGCACCCAGAGAGGTCCACTTACCGTTGCTCCCTCACGGACCTAGCGGGGTTCACGAACATCTGCCGCGCAGGACCCAATCACGCCAATCGACAGGGCCGGATGAAAACCGGTCCGTTCCACTCGATTTCTTTTGCGGAACGAAACGAATTATACACCCGCTCCCCACCTTTGTCAACTCATTTGCCAGGGTAATTTTTCTCGCCCGCCGCTACCCGTCTTTTCGCCTTGCTGTGGCGCTTCTTCACAAAAGAAATCGGTTCTTTGCAAAGAGTATATTACACTTTAAATATGTCTACATTCAGCATACCATAACCTGCGAGTTTCCTCTCCTGGCGAGTACTTTAAGCGCGAAGCCGGGATACCATACCCCCTATAAATACAATCGTATATTCATGGGTCTTATGACACTTTCATGATTCCAGAAACAGATATATGATGGATCATCGCCGCGCTCATCCCGATTGTGGGATACCGACTCGCCGCGACCGGGAGAGCGCACAATCCTGACAGGTGAAGTGCTTTATCTCAACTGGTAGAGCTTCCAACCAACGGCAAGAAACCAGAACGGAAGGAACAAGCCATAGATGGCATAGACAGGACCAATCACAAGCCGAAGTGGTTCACAAACGATGCCCAGCACGCCAGTAACGATACCCAGATACGCCACGCCCTTATGAAAGACACCTTTTAACATCACGAGCGAGACGATCAAAATAGCGATAGCTGTTAGAATGCCGGCTGAGGCCACTCCATTCGTCAAAGCGATCAAACTCTCAGCCGCAGTCGCCAGGGGAAGACGTTGTGCTGCGGTGGGAGCCACCATATACTGACTACTCAGGTAAATCAGGCCGCTGTTCAGAGATTGTGGGCTGCTGTTGAGAGCCAGGGCTGCTATTTCGGAGGCAATACCCAGAAGAGCCCCAATCGCCGCATAACTTTTATTTAGATGTTTTAGGACATGGTAGAGTGCCAGGAAAACCACCATCGCCGGGACACCAAGTCCCACAAACGAGACGAGTTCTGTCAGGTAAACAAGCTTGTAGGCGGCAATGTATTCGAGGGTAGCGGCCCCACCCGAGATGGGAGGCTGAGGCACACTAAATATTAGCACCAATGGGATAATGACCATAACAGCAAAGAGAGCCGCCGAAATGCCTCCCGCCCGATAAAGATCTCTCCAGGATGGATCGGGCGTGCTTATAGCTTCTCCCCCCGATCTTTCTGCTTGTAATGTGCTCATTTTCATCCCCTCCTTTAATTAGAAAGATAGTTAGAGTCAATATAAAACGAAATCCTTTTCTCGCGCCAACTTCCCCAGAGGCACTCACGAGCTTCATCATCCCCCTGAAACAAGCAGTTGTCGCTCAATATCACGAGCAAATCCAGCAACAATCGTTAAAAGTTGCAGAAAAAGTCCGACACTAAGAAATGACCAACAGAGAATATAGGCCATGTCCGGCGCTGTATTATGAGCAGCTCCGGGTGGCGTTATTATCAACCAGATACCGATACTTATCAATAAAAACCAATAGCCAGCAATGCCGATAGCAAGCCATTCACTTCACTGACTGAACGCGCTTGAGAAGCCAGGACGAACCGTGCCAGAAACGATCGACGGTGAAGCTTTCCGGCGCTGCCTGCTTGCTAAGCGTTCAGTAGGCGCGAGAGCGCCGTTGTGAAGGGTCTTTAAATAGCAAAGCCATAACTGCGCCAAAAGTGTTCTTACCTTTCCAGATAAAACTTTTCGCCACCAGGTTAATGGCTTTTTGATACGAGTCGATACCTCCCAGGTCAGGAGAAAAAAGACCACCTGTGCCACCCCGCCACCGACAAAAAAAGCAAGAGGGAAAGTAATAAAAAGATCAGAGGTCCATTTTTCTTGTGAATAAAACCAATAGTCCACACGATGAGCGAGAAACTGACAACTATGGCGGCGATACCAGTGATGAAATAGGTAGGAAGAATAGTAAAAGCACCAATGCTGTTTAACCACCCCCCACCTGTGGGTGTGGCTCCTTGCAAAGTCTCAGCTCTTCCTTGAACCATCCCTATAAGTCCAAGCATTACGCCCTGAATGATGACAAACAATCTGGTACTGCCGTTAGTTTTCCAAAAAGCTGATCTATCCAGGCCTGGATAAGTAGACATCCGTATTCACCTCGTGCCAGTAATAACAAAGCCTTTCAATCTTCCAACCTGAAGGTAAAACATTAGGCTCTCACAACCGTTACAAATATGAACTTTCGAACCTCAAAAGCATCACGAGATTTTCACAATTCATCGTTTAAGCAAGCCAGGAGAGAGCTACAAATAATAAGAGGGTTGGGACAGAAAGCCTATCTCTTCTGTCCCAACCCTCTTCCACCATCAGGATTTTAGATATATTTATGGACCAGCAATTGATATTTTTCTTTGACCTCCGCTGGAATGCGGGCCGGATCGGTCATAATCGCATGGGCCAGGGCCGTCGGACACTCACAGGTATTGTCTTCGCGGGAGGCAGGAATACGGGTCGCAAGGTTACGCAAAATCTGCTGAGCATTCGCAACATTGGCGCTGAGATTGCCGATAACCATATCGACCGTGACCGATTCTTCTTCCTCATACCAGCAGTCATAATCGGTCGCGCAGGCGATTATACCGTAACATAGCTCGGCCTCGCGTGCCAGTTTAGCCTCAGGCAGAGCCGTCATCCCAATAATATCCATGCCCCAGCTACGATAGAGATTCGACTCAGCGCGGGTCGAGAACAGCGGCCCCTCCATGCAGACATAGGTGCCTCCCTTGTGAACGGTCAGGTTCTCAATCGATAGAGCCGATTCCCAGAGCAGCCCATTCAAGGTTGAACAAAAAGGATCAGCAAAGGTGCAGTGGGCCACAATCCCTTGCTCAAAAAAAGTGTTGACCCGGCTCTTTGTGCGATCAAACAACTGATCAGGAATCAGCAGATGGCGCGGGGCAATATCCTCGCGCAGACTGCCAACGGCGCTGACAGAGACCAGCCACTCAACCCCCAGACTCTTCAAGGCCCAGATATTGGCACGCGAAGGAACTTCCGTTGGGGAGATACGATGTCCGCGTCCGTGGCGCGGCAGGAAGGCCATCGAGACACCTTCAACCTTGCCGACCGTAATCAGATCACTGGGATCGCCAAAGGGGGTCTGAACGGCAATCTCCTCAATCTCAGTCATACCTTCCATCTGGTACAGACCGCTGCCACCGATCACACCTATCGTCGCTTTTGCCATAAAAAATATACTCCTTTTGAGGACATTCAACATAAAAAACTGCCTCAATTGTAGCACACACTCCACCAACTGACGCCTACTCAGGGCAATTGGGAATAGACTTTTGTTATCATAAGTGAGAAATAAATTTATGAAGCACCCAGGTCCTGGTGCCGGGCATAAAATTATGGTGCAGGTGTGTTACCATGAGTAGCAATACATAAGTAGACAAGTGAGGGCAACTTCCA
>DASSXK010000271.1:0-5026 GCA_035703945.1 Ktedonobacteraceae bacterium
ACAAAGGTTCGTGCGATTGAAGTCGAGTTGACCATCAAATCGGAAAAGCGCTTAGAAGAAATTGTCTATGACCTTGCCGCCAACAAGCGCTATAGTGCCATCTGGTATTTTTTACCAGAGCACATCTACCCCGCTGTGGTCAAAGTCATTCGGACACTTCCCTCTGATTCCCGGAAGCGATTTGCATTGTACACGTTGAAAGGAGAGATCTATGCAACAAAACCAGCAACCCAGGCAAGGTGACGACAAACGAGTTGAGGCACTGTTGTTTTTTGTGGCTTTACTCCTCGCGTGGCCTGCGTTCCTCCTGGGAGCCGTTTGCTATCACCTGCTCAAGCGCTATACCAAGGGGGCGTTTTTCTACTGGCTTGGAGCGGGAATGCTCGGGGTGCTGGGTGCCTGGGTGCTCTGGACCCATGCCAACCCCGTTCGACTCCTCATCGCGCTTGAACACGATGTTTTCCCACTTGCGTTGCATTTCAGCAAAGCCAACGCCATCCACTTTGTGCTTGACGCGCTTCCCTTGTGGGAACGGAGTTTGTTCCTCTTCCCCTGGATGATTCTGTTGTTCCAAGCCGTCAGGCCGAAGCGTTTCGAGATGACCTTATTAGGGAAGGAGCGACACAAGAGAGCGATCCAAGCCAGGAAAAGCGCACGCGCCGCACGCAAAGCCGCACACGTGCCCGACACCGTCAATCAAAAGGGGGTCTTTGGCGTGCTGATTGAAGATCTGAACATATAACGTCTCGTTATCCATATACTTGTCACGTTGACCTGATGTACTGATGTGGCAAGCGCGTACAAGAGAGGTGTACAGCATGCATAAACCACAATTTCTTGAAAAAGACTTGTTTACCATCCCGCTTCCCATCCTTGCCCGCCCGAGTGTCATTATCGGAGAAGGAGGGTCAGGCAAAACAGAAAGTGCCCTCAAAATCGCCCATTTGGCCGCCAAAGCCTACAACATGGATGTCATTTATATTGATGCCAAAGGCGACAACGACCTGATTCCCCGCTTCGTGGCAGCGATGCACGATGCTGGCAAACAGCGTATTCAGGTGTTTCCCACCACCCCTTACAACGGGTGGCGAGGAGATCCCCGCGCCCTGCATAATCGTCTCATGGCAGTCCAGATCTATAGCGAAGCCTACTATGAAAATATGGCGAATTTATTGCTGGATCTAGCAGTCTACGCGCCCGATGCTACCCCCAGGAGCAGCACCCAACTGCTCAAAAATTTGACCCTGGAACAGTTGAAACTCTGCTATCGTGGCAGAGAGGAACAAGCAGAGTTAAGCCGTATCCGGCCCGAAGATGCCAACGGGGTGTACAACCGCTATCGCGCCTTTTTCCGAGCGTTACACGGCAAGCTTGATACCGGCTTTACCTTTGACGAAACCGACGCCGCTTATATCAAGCTCGATACCGTGGCGTTTGCCAAAGAAGCAGGCAGCATTGGACGCTACCTGATCGAAGATCTTGCACACTATATGGCAGAACGCAAATTACCGAACAAACGGGTACTCATCATTATTGATGAGGTTTCCGCCCTGGCGATTGAAAATATTGCCAATTTATCCGAGCGCTTGCGCTCGTTTGGGGGAGCATTGATGCTGGCGTGCCAATCAGAAGAAGGGCTTGCCAAGACCCAGGACGAACGTAACCGTATTCTGAAGACCTCACATATGCTCATCTTGCATACGTGTAATGCCCCGGAGAAACTGACGCAACGGGCAGGCAGCCGCAAAGAAGTCGTTGCACGGTGGAGTATGCGTGGAGAGGAAGGAACCAATCATGCAACCGTCAGCATGGAAGACCGGTTTATGATTCCCCCTGACGAAGCCCGACGCCTCAATGTGGGAGAATGTTTTGTGATCGCCCAGGGATACGCCTACAAAGTGCATGTTGCCCCTGTACAGATTGCACCTGCCAGCCTTGCAGACGCTCAGACCTACCTGGAACAACAGGCAGCTCGCACCGTTGTTGTTGAGATGCCTACCCAGAGCCAGTCACCAGAGGCACCGACCCCCACCGTTGTAGACGCAGACCAGGACGCCAATGAAGAGCCAAGCGGCACGACCTCCCCTGATCTGTTGTAATTTGAAGAGAGAGTTGTCAAACAGTTTGACAACTCTCTCTTGCCGTTCGCTTTCTCTCCTGTAAGGAAATGACGTCAATCCCGCACTCGGGTGCAATGGTCTTCTGACCACAGGTGGTGAAAATTTCACCATATGCCCTCGCTTGTTACCATTCTGCACTCGGGCGAATAGATCTTCTGACGACGCTGTTGCCTACAACACCAACAATTGCGCTACGTTACAATCCCGCACTCGGGCGAATAAATCTTCTGACTTCGCAGAAGAAGTTCGAAGCATAGAGGAACTCATGTTACAATCCCGCACTCGGGCGAATAAATCTTCTGACCTATCAAGTTGAACATGTCTGCTGCAAGGAGGAGAAGTTACAATCCCGCACTCGGGCGAATAAATCTTCTGACGATCAATGATCTCTATGTAATCCTTGTGAAAGAGCTGTTACAATCCCGCACTCGGGCGAATAAATCTTCTGACGAAGAGGCGGCGCGTTGCAACCTGGCTTAGCGTTGGCTGTTACAATCCCGCACTCGGGCGAATAAATCTTCTGACCTTGGTGGATGTCCCGGTTTTGACGGAAATGTCCAGGAGTTACAATCCCGCACTCGGGCGAATAAATCTTCTGACTTGTATGTTTTCATCATCCCAACGCCAAAGCTGGCCGGTTACAATCCCGCACTCGGGCGAATAAATCTTCTGACAATAAAGGCGAGATGACCGCCTCACCAGTGATCGACGGTTACAATCCCGCACTCGGGCGAATAAATCTTCTGACAATAGTAACCTGGAAGTCGTCGAAAAACAGTTGCGAGGTTACAATCCCGCACTCGGGCGAATAAATCTTCTGACTGCCATACCTATACTATAACATGACAGGCCCATTTCTACTAGCTTTTCCGAGTGGCTATTTTTCTGCTCCTCTTTTCTGCTCTTTTCAATGACCATTTTTGCCCCTACATCTTCTTAACGCCCTTCCCACCATCGCCGAGAGGCTCAGCTCAGCAGAGCGGGAACACCTACCCCTCGGAAACACGATGGGTTCAGTGTTTGATGTTGGGAAGAACAATAGGAGATGATCGACTGCTTGCCTTCTCCGTGAGTACCCGCTACAACGAGGAAGGTAACGGGTACTGAGTATAGGTGACAGATAAGCATCACGTCTCTTGTAGAGGACCCTCAGCGGTAATCACCTCCTCAAGACTGGCATCGTAGATCGGCGCATCATGCAGGTGCAGAGACAAAATGAGAAAACCAGGGGCCTTTCCCAAAAAATCGTCTAATTGCTGGATTAATTCAGGTGCGCCTTCTGTCACTTTGAGAATATGGGTTCCTCTTGCACCTCCAGGGCTTTCAAAATTCAGGGTGTACAGGTACTTCTCGGTTTTGCTCGTTGGGTCCATTGGCGATCCTCTTTTCTTGTTCAGGAGCACATTTCAAAACGCTTCCATGTCGGGCTGTTGCCCACAGGCACAATAGATTTCATACTGGGTATGATGGGTCTTCCATTCCGGTTCCAGGTCTCTCAGCACCGCATCAAAGTGGGCTGGAGAGACTCCTAAGGCCGCCTCCAGGGAGGGGCGCATACTCGGCCAGCCGCAGAGCATATCCTGGGCCAGCAGCGTGCCCACCCGTCCTCCCCAGCTTCCCAGCGGGACAAGGTGCGTGGTGGAATGCACCGGATCAAACCCCGCCGTGCGTAACAGGGTGCCGATGAGCGAGAGCGTGCTGGTATCGATCCCTCGGGTGGCCCCCAACGCGCTCCACCAGGCAAGCATCTGTTGGGTGGCCGGTCCCGCCTGATGAAAGGTATTCCCCATCTCCACTAGTTCCACCCAGCCGTCCAGGTGCGTCACACGTTTCAACTCCTGCACCACCCGAGGCCATTCCTGCACCGGAAGCGCCGCCCCGAGCAAGCGTTGGTGGACATACTGAAAGTGACCGCTGCGAAACGGCAAGCCGTGGGGATTGAGGACATTGCCTTGTTGAAAGGTGTAGTTCGCTGGTTTGGGGCCGGTGGACAGCTCTTCGATATCCAGCCGGTCACCTGGGATGCAGGGTATTGCTTCGCAATCTCACAGCCCCAGCGCCCCGTGCCACAGCCGACATCGAGGACCAGGCAACCGTTTTTCAAGAGCGTGTCCACGGGTGCAAAACAGTTCCCATGCAAGATCGCACGAAAGACATACTGTTGATAATCCAGGCGGCGAGTTTCCTGATCATCTTTGGGAAGCAAGTAGGGGATATCGCGTCTGCGGCGTCTTCCAGCGCTATCATAATAGGTGTGTGAGATTACTGTCTGCGGCGTTCCCACTGAGTGCCCGGCCTCTGGACCCTTTTTCTGTCGTCGCGTCCTCCAATGAAACAGTCCCATGAATGAGATCCTTCCCTGTTCTTTTATGAGCTGGCCCGTTCTTCCGGGGACCAGACCGTTTCGGCTAAAAGAATGGTTGCCTGTTCCGTTCCCACGATTCCTTGTAACGCTTGATGTGCCTGCCCCATATTTTCCATGTGCCGCGTAATAAACTGATGTCTGCCCGTTTGAGCGATCCCGGTGAGTCCCAGCGCGGCGGATTCGTACTCGTCTTTGATCTGCTGTAAGAGTCGTGCTACTTCGCTACGTTGCATGTTAGGAAGCCCTTTCTTCATGTTTTTGCCGGGCGATAGAGGTATTTATATTTCCCTTATCTACCCCAGGGTTTACTGTTGTTCCTCTGAGTAGCTATAATCTTGCCTTAAACCTGGAATATAGCGTAGAAGTTGATGTGTATTCCAGACACATGAAGCAAGTTTCAACACACAGACTGATCTACAATCAAGGAGCTTGTAGTAGTGTAATTTATCTTCATAACGAAAGCTGCATCTAGTTGCACGATCTATGCATCATCTCTATATTTCATGTTTTTGATGATTATATGCGTTATCTTCTGACGCTC
>DASSXK010000420.1:0-5118 GCA_035703945.1 Ktedonobacteraceae bacterium
GACCGCACCCACAGATACTGGTATGACCTCAATGCGGGGGATCTTGGCCTCACCGATGCGGGCGGCTGGAACCAACCACAATACTACAGTACCCTGCGCCTCGCCGATATCAATGGCGATAGACAGGCCGAACTTATCATCCGTGGTGCCGCAGGTCTGTCAACCTATGCATTTAACCCAACCAGCGGGCGCTGGTACAACCTCAACGCCGGAACCCTCGGGTTCACCGATGTGGGCGGCTGGAACCAACCACAATACTATCGCACTCTGCGCTTAGCTGACATTAACGGGGACGGCCAATCAGAGCTGCTTGTACGCGGCGCAGATGGCCTGCACACCTTCACCTTCAACCGCGCAAATAGCCAGTGGCAGGATATCGGCGCCCCTATCCAGGGATTGGGCGATTCCAACAACTGGAACCAATCACAATATTACGAGACGATCCGAACGGCAGATATCAACGGCGATGGACAAGACGAACTCATCTTTCGAGGGCCCTATGGCCTCTTCGCCTACATCTACGACCGCACACATAAATACTGGTACGACCTCAATGCGGGAGACCTCGGCTTTACCGATACTGGTGGCTGGAACCAGCCACAATTCTACAGCACCCTGCAATTGGCCGACATTAACGGGGATGGCCAAGCAGAACTGCTTGTGCGCGGCACAGATGGCCTGCTTACCCTCGCCTTTGACACAAACAGCCAGAAGTGGGTCAACCTGGGCACAGGACCTCTCGGGCTGACAGATTCTCACCACTGGGACAACGCCTCATATTATTCCACCATCCAGGCCGCCGATATCGATGGTGATGGGCAGGCTGAGTTGCTCGCTCGCAGCGACTCCGGCCTCATCAGTTGGCACTACATTCCGGCTTCGCCCGACCTCCCTCTGTTATTCCAGGCCGCCAATAGCAAAACCTCCAGTGGCTATGAAGTCTCCTATCGTTTTGATCCGGACCCCGCACTTCCTAACGGCGTCTTCTCTGTACAGCAAATCGTCCAGGTACCATCGGGCGATTCCAGTATATTCACTTGCAGGCTCGTCAATAGTCAGGGACACCAGCTAGGGAGTCCTCTGCAAGCCAGCACTGCCAATGCCGGAGCTCCCGCCCCCTTCCCACTATCAGCATTACCCGGACGCTTCGCCATCGCGTACCTCAATCGCCAAAACAGCGATCTCCCTGATCTGGTCATCCCCATCCTCCTACCAGACGAACTAGCGACACGGGCAAACCAGAGCCGTCTTACATTCATCTGGTCGCCAGTTCCCGCTAATTGGCAGGCTATCACCACAATCATAAACAACCAGGTAGCCCTCATATGCAACGGGAACAGCGTATACGCTGACATCGGCAACCCTGACAATTTGCAAATCACCAATCAAATCACACTACAAGCCTGGATTAAGCCCACAGCTCGCGATGGCCTGCGCAACATCATCGCCCATGGCTATAACGCTGCCCCTGCGGGTGAAGTGTATCTGCGCATCGCCAACGGGCAGTATCAGGTTGGCTCCTGGGATAGCGTAGATCATTTTGCAGCGTCTCCCATGCCCCTTTCCGACCTCGGCCGTTGGGTGCACCTGAGTGGCACCTATGATGGAACACGATGGATACTGTATCGCAACGGCCAGCCTGTCGCGACCAGCCAGGATGCAACTGGTGCGGTACAGGTACAGGCTTCGTGGGCAATGGGAGCTCGCGGCGGCGGCGGGGAACGCTTCTATAGCGGCCTCCTCCGCCGGGTCGCCATCTGGAAAACATATCGCACAGCCCAACAGGTCATGAATGACATGCTCTCCTCCCCAGATCAGAACGATCCTGATCTAGCAGTCTATTGGCCATTGGATGATGGGCGCTCGCCCCTACCAAATGACCAGACAGCACCACCCGACGTCGCCGGCTCCATTGGACAGGATTTGAGGGACGCGCCCGTGATGGGTGCCACTACGTCTCCCTGGTTCGAGCCACAAAGCCTCGATCCACTGGTGATGCTACCACAGATCCCCCTCACCAGTTTCACAACGGCGCAACAGGGAGCGTTCACGATCATTAGCGCGAACATCACCTCCGGCAGCCCTGCTCCCGGCAACAATATCCGCCGCACCTATGTCAACCAGAACAACTTTGGAAACTTCTCCGGCTGGAGCACCACTCTCCGCAATAGCACCCCTCCATCATGGGCAAGCATAGAGAGCTGGAATTCAGCAGACTGGCAGGTCGTGCGTAATACACTGGCCTCGGAGCTAGAGAACGTGACAAGCATTTGGCAACTGTATAATCATACAAATGCTCTTCTCGACCACTTGTTAAATCTGCAAGGGGACACGCTGGTAGAGATAGCAAACAAGCTAAACGCGGCCCTTACAACGCCACAGGTAGCGAATGATACGACAGGCTACCTTGTCAGCACCATCTTGAGTGGCGCACTGGCTATCCTCAGTGTCATACCCGAAGCGAAGGTGGCACAGATGGCCTTTCTCGCAGGATCAGACATCACCGCATCTTTGCTATCAGCATCCAGCGATCAACCCACGCTCTCGGCGTTAGATCCCACTCTTCCACAACAGATCAAGGATCAGCTCAACGCCAGCTATCAAGCGCTGCTTAAGCTGAACGGTGAACGGATCACTCGCATCCTCACGGATGGGCAACTTCTTCCAGTCGTAAGTCGCCTTGCGGAGACGGTCTGGAACTGGCAACCAGGTGACTTTGGCATGCTTCCAAGTTTAGTTCAGGATAAGTACAGGCTCAGCTTCTATCAACAGTTGATTCCTAACCAGTACGTGGTAAGTGAGTGGCTGAACCATTTATCGCCGGGGCCAAGTTTTTATCCAGACTATGAAGTGCTCCCATCTGCTAGAATTCATGGCGCGCCTGAGTATGCCTGCTGGTCCACCCAATCTTCGCAGCTCAGCCAGCGTTTTAATCTCTACATCATCCATACTATCACGGGTCCTTTCGGCAGCAATTGGGGAGATTATCCTGGATTTGTCACACGGCCAATTGTCGGTGTCGAGCCACAATATTATCCTACCGAAGCCATTCTGAATGAGCTGTTTCAGACGCTTGGGGTCGCTAAGGCGGACTTCTTTACCTGCACAAATGGATGGGAAAAGACGCCCTTCACAGCCCTGATGGTACCAATACCTCCCTCGAACCTCGGACCCATGTAAATCAAGAATTGATTTACGGAGCAAACAGTGCCGCTTGCTTGCAAAGGGTTCGGTAGGCGCGCGAGCGCCGTTGGAAATTGCCTTGTAATAGCAAGGTAAAACATGAGACCTGTTCACAGATGCAAGGGAATTACATCACCTGAACAGGTCTCATGAGTAGAGGAGGAAGACTAAATTTTAGCGAAATGAGCTTGTCTCGCGACACGCTTCTGCGGGCTCCAGACGGGTCTTGAGGCGATGCATAAAGGTATCGATCATCGTTTCAAAGCTTTCGGCCCCCGACTCCAGATGCCACTCCGAGAGGGTTGAAGAGAGATCCCCGCGAATCGCACGATAATCAGGTTCGACCAGGGATGCAGGCAAGGCTGCTGCCAGGGGCACCGCTTCCTCCAACCTCTGCTTACGGGTGGGCCGTAACAAACGCTCAATCTTTGCCTCATGTACCAGGGTCTCCTGATGATGACGAGCGAGCTCTTGAGTTAAGTAAAAATGCATGGTGGTTCTCCTTAAAAAAGGCAAAGTGAGATCAGGATGTACGGATGAATAGATGACATCCTTACTCTGTAAACAAACTATATCGTATCTGAGTAATGACTCAGTTCTAGAATAGATAGCTAAAGAGACTATTAATAGTTGTTGAGGAAATCCTCCAGAAGCGTTGAGATCGTGGGGAGGGTCTCTTCTCGCAGGCTATAGAATCGATCATCACCACGTATCCTGACGAGTCCGGCGGTCCGCAAAATACCCAGGTGATGATGCATCGTTGACTTGGCAACGCCAAACTCCTCGGAAAATTCCTGCAAAGAGTAGGAACGTTGTTTCAGCATTTTGAGTATCTGTAGTCGCCTCTCGTCACCAAGTGCCTGGTAAATTCGAACTAACTGAAGTGGCGTTGAGCGATCGGGCCTGACAGATTCGTCTGCAACGGGATAGGCAATCAATTTGACATCGTGATGCGTAATCGATACATTCCAGGGGCGTCCAAAAAAAGAAGGAACAAGCACAATCGTACGCACCCCCGGCTCGGATTCGTAGACAAGTCCATTCGTTGCCAGTTCCACCATCTTTTCAGGGCTGACCGTTGTTTGCAGTTTGCGCTTCGCTTCAAGATCGCGTTCCAGAATTGGACGAATGCGAGCCTCATCCGGACGAATCACTTGCTCATACCAATCCCATAAAAGCGAGATCAAGCGACTTTTCATAGCGTTGCCATCGCTAAAGATCAGCGAGCGGATACGCTCCTGCGCGTTCGGTTCACCTGGCAGGACCGTTCGAAAAAACAGATCCACGGCTTCTTTATTCTGCTCAACCATCTGAAGAATCACATCCAATGGGATTATTCGGCGTAAATCCCGCTGGTAGTAGCCAAGCCAGTTCAGCAGAATTTCCCACGGCTCCAACGATTCCAGATAAGCCATAAAGGTCGAGACATCCCTGGGCGCGGGGGCATCGTAAACCATGCCCATGAGATGATACCAGCTATCTAACTTCCCATGTACAATGGGAACTTGTAACGTGAAAGAATCCAGACCGGCCAGCATTTCGGGAGAACAGGAGGTTCGAATATGTTCGAACCAATCCTTGCCAATCTCGTAAGTGCATTCCAGTCCTTCCCAATCATTGTCATAATAGATGAGCAGGCTTTCGATAAAATCAAAAGCCTGGCCCATTTCTAATTCAATGGGCGGCATCTCTTGCGTAGGGTTACGTCTCGGCGTCGCGACCGTTTTCTCTAGATCATCCATCGTTCGTCTTTTTTCGTATATCGGCTCGCACAATTCATAATTTATCGTACAGATAAATTTTACCTCGAAAACAGCAAGAAATCAAGGAAAAAGTGGCCCAATTTTTCAATTTTATCGTACATTTCACAAAACTCATTCGAAATATGTCGAACACAGCTAATCGGATTATCCAACGCTCATACGAAAGCATTGC
>DASSXK010000608.1:0-12262 GCA_035703945.1 Ktedonobacteraceae bacterium
TACAAGCAACCGGTGCAATCATAGATTGAGATCTCCAGGTGGATTCTGAGGTACGCTGTTTTGTATCTCAGGTCCGCTATGTATACCATTTTCGCATCTGTCGTTATTTGTAGCCTCTTTTACACGGAAATGGAGGAATAATCTATGGCAACGAGAGCTGTAGAGTCGCGTCCCAGCTTGTTTGCAGGTGTCTTCGGAGAGTGCATTGGTGAGTTTTTTGGCACGATGGTGCTCATTCTGTTTGGGGACGGTTGTGTCGCAACGTTTGCGTTGTTCGCCAAGACCCTCCCCGGAGTGAATAGCTGGGTTGTCATTGCACTGGGATGGGGTCTGGCAGTGATGCTAGGTGTGTATGTGGCGGGTGCTGTCAGTGGTGCTCATTTGAATCCAGCAGTGACGTTGGGATTGGCTTCCAGGGGAAAACATCCCTGGAGTAAGGTGCTGCCTTATATGGGTTCCCAGTTACTGGGTGCTTTTATTGCGGCCCTGATCCTATTCCTGGTTTACCAGGGAGCAATTGTGAATGCCCTTGGTGGTCACGCATTGGATAGCACGAACGTGACCCAGGTAGGTGGTGTCTTTTATACTTCAAAGAAAGATTTCGTTGGAATGTTTGGGGCCTTCGCCGATGAGTTCGTTGGAACTGCCCTGCTTGTTGGATTGATTTTTGCAATCGTTGATGTGCGTAATCAGCCCGTCCAGGCAAACTTGAATCCAATGATCATCGGATTCCTGATTGTAGCGATTGGCCTGTCCTTCGGTTTGAATAGCGGTTACGCTATCAATCCTGCTCGTGACTTTGGTCCTCGCTTGCTGATTACCCTGGTTGGTGGCGGCGGCACGTCTTTCTTTGGAAAGGATAACTACTTCTGGATTCCTATTGTTGCTCCGTTACTGGGAGGTGTCGCGGGTGCCTACATCTACGACTTCACGATACACAAGGTACTTGAAGCCCGTGGACTGCTGGCCTCAGGTACTTCCGAAGTGCGGGGTGAGTCGGTACGTGAACCCGCAGTCGATTAATTTCAGCGGCACTCATGTCTGACATAGTTTAGATATGGAAAGGACGCGCATCCAGGTGGTCGCGAAGCATACAACAGACCATCTGGATGTACGTAAGAGAGATGGAATCTTTATCCTCAAATGTACGGATGCACAATCTTGCTCGACTTGAAAAAGAGCCATTCGATATCGTTGTTATCGGTGGTGGTGTGACAGGCGCTGGCGTTGCCCTGGATGCGGCTGCGCGTGGCTATAAGGTTGCTCTGCTGGAAAAATCCGACTTTGCCAGTGGAACCAGCAGTAAATCGACCAAGCTTGTTCATGGTGGGATACGCTACCTGCCGAACTTTGATTTTGGACTGGTGCGTGAAGCCCTGATCGAGCGTGGCTTCCTGCTCCAAAATGCGCCATTTCTGGTCAATCCTTTGCCGTTTGTCCTACCGATTTACGAGGGAGATCGTCATCCGGTTGGTATGCCGTTTACCACGCCCGGCGGCATCGGCCTGGGACGTCTACTGGACCTTGGCTTGTGGCTGTATGATGGTCTTGCAGGCCGGCGCAACGTCGATCGACATCGACATATTAGCCGCGCTGAAGTGATGCGCCTGGCACCATTGCTGGTTACTAACGGGTTGAAGGATGGCTTTGTCTATTACGATGCCCAAACAAATGACGCCCGTTTGACGATGGCAATCATGCGTACGGCTGCCCAGTATGGTGTGGTTATTGCGAACTATGCGGAGATCACAGGATTTGTGACCGAAGACGGTAAAGTCAAGGGTGTGAATATCCATGACCGCCTGACTGATCGGCGCTTTGAGACCTCTGCGCGCTATATGATCAATGCTACCGGCGTCTACTCCGAAATGATTGAGGAGATGACGGGTGCGACTCCCCAGGCTGAGATAGTGCCAAGCAAAGGCGTGCACCTGGTCCTTGATCGTAAAAAGTTGCAGATCGGTGATAGCGCGATTGTCTTGCCGGAGACCGATGACAAACGTATTCTCTTTATTGTCCCCTGGGAATCACGCGTTATCTTTGGAACGACCGATACCGGAACCGGCGACCTGGATCATCCATCGGCCAGCCAGGATGATATTAATTATCTGTTAGGGTATCTCAATCGCTATCTGTCTGTTGATCTGACGCAAGAAGATATCATTAGCGTTTACGCTGGATATCGACCGTTGGTGCGTCCGCGAGGCTCGAAGAGCTCAACCGCCAAACTTTCGCGTTCACATGCTGTCCTGGAAAATCCTTCGGGCTTGATCTCAATTGTTGGTGGTAAGCTGACAACCTATCGACGGATGGCTCAGGATACGATGGATATTGTAAGTAAGCGTGATGGATTGTCCAAACCGCTTCATCCGACTCAGCAAATTCCTTTGCAGGGTAGTGCTGGTTGGCTGATTCGCAAACGTGAACTGCAAGATCGTGGCGAAGCCCTGGGGCTTGATCCGGACGTTATCAAGCATCTTGGTCATAGCTATGGCACCGAAGCGGAGGCTCTCTACCAGTATATTGACGAGGAGGTCGCGCTGGCCGAACGCTTAATCCCTGATCTACCCTATATACGTGCGGAAGTGATCTATGCCTGCCGACGCGAGATGGCAATGAAGCCTGAAGATGTGATCGCGCGGCGTACCTCTATCATACTTGAGGATCAGCGGAGCGGCCTGGAAGCGTTGGAAGACATTGTCTCCCTGATGGGGCGAGAGTTGGAGTGGAGCACAGAGCAGCAGCAAGACATGATCCAGAGTTCCCGAGGCCGGTTGGAACCTCAAAAGGCAGCCGAAAAGATTTGACATGTTTTTGTTGAAAGCAACAAAGGTCAGGTAAAGGGGGTTCTTGATGAAGAAGTTGATTAATAAACCTGAGGATGTTGTCGTAGAAGCGCTCGCAGGCATGGCAGCGGCCCATTCTGATTTGCTTACTGTTGACCTGGAGCAGCAGATTGTGGTTCGCAAAGATGCCAGGCAAACCCGAAAAGTTGGTGTGATCTCTGGCGGCGGCAGCGGACACGAGCCAATGCATGGTGGCTTCGTTGGCTACGGGATGCTAGATGCAGCCTGCCCTGGAGCCGTATTTACTTCGCCGGTACCTGATCAGATGTTGGCGGCAACGAAGGCCGTTAATAGTGGGGAAGGCGTCCTGCATATCGTTAAGAATTATACTGGTGACGTCCTGAATTTTGAGATGGCCGCCGAACTGGCCGCCGCCGATGGTATCGAAGTTGCGAGCGTTGTCACGAATGATGACGTCGCCGTACAGGATAGCCTCTATACCGCCGGCCGACGCGGCGTGGGTGTGACTGTCTTGCTGGAGAAGATCGTCGGTGGTCTGGCCGAAACAGGGGCCCCATTGAGTCTCGTTGCTGACCTGGCTCGCAAAGTTAATGATCAGGGTCGCAGTATGGGGATGGCTTTGACTTCCTGCATAGTTCCCGCCGCCGGTAAGCCAACGTTTGACCTGGGTGAAGACGAGATGGAGATTGGAATCGGCATTCACGGTGAGCCGGGCCGCCGAAGAGTCAAACTGGCAACTGCGGCTGAAATCACCGATATGTTGCTGCAACCAATTATTGAAGATCTTGGCCTGAAGTCGGGCGAGCAGGTGCTGGCCTTTGTGAATGGCATGGGTGGAACCCCTCTGATCGAGCTGTATATTGTGTTTAATAGCGTGAATAAGATTCTCAGCGGCAAAAATATTACGATTGCCCGTTCGCTGGTTGGAAACTATATTACTTCGCTGGAAATGGCTGGGTGCTCGATTACCCTGGTTCGCCTGGATAATGAACTTGTCAGATATTGGGATGCTCCAGTCCACACGCCTGCACTGCGTTGGGGTCGCTAAATTATGCCTGTTTTATCGTTAACAGGCTGCCTTCTAGAATGAGGCAGTCTGTTAACGATATTTTTGTTTTTCAGATGAGCGCCTGCGTTTATTCTGCTGACAGAAGAGTTCTGGTCGCCTTGATGCGTATGAGGAAGGGTGTTTATGAATACTGCTGATTCGTTGCGCTGGCTGGAGCGCACTGCCGATGTGTTGCAAGAAAACCGTGCCTATCTCACCGAACTGGATTCTGCAATCGGAGACGCTGACCACGGAATCAATATGGATCGCGGCTTCAGTGCGATTCGCGAGAAGTTTCCGACAATGGAATCGATGGATATCGCCACCCAGCTAAAAACTGTTGGAACAACGCTGGTGTCCAAGGTCGGTGGGGCCAGTGGTCCGCTCTATGGGACCGCTTATTTACGGGCATCAGCCGCTGTTGCTGGTAAAAGCGAGCTGACAACTACCGATATAGTGGCGATGTTGGAAGCGTTTGTAGGTGGAATTATAGCGCGTGGGAAGGCTCAGAAAGGTGAGAAAACCATGCTTGATGCTTTGATTCCAGCCCTGGATGCCGCTAAAGCCGCTCTGCAAAGCAATTCGTCGCTGGCCGAGTTGACTCAGAAAGCCGTGGATGCCGCCGAAGATGGGATGAAAGCGACAATCCCGATGCTCGCAACTAAGGGACGGGCGAGTTACCTGGCTGAGCGCAGCATCGGCCATCAGGACCCCGGCGCAACTTCAAGCTGGTTGATTCTGCGTTGTTTGGCAGAGGTTTGCCAGGCGCAATAAACGCACGCAAAGTATGAAGTGTCTCTTCTGCCATAAGGAGATAGATAGTTATGACCGTCGGACTGGTTCTAGTTTCTCATAGCGCTCAACTGGCGGCGGGGGTTGCTGAACTTGCGGGGCAGATGGTCAAAAATAAAGTGTCGATCGTCCCTGCCGGGGGAACCGACGAGGGTGAGCTGGGAACCTCGTTTGATAAAATTTTATCCGCGCTACAATCGCTGGATTCTTCCGATGGTATCCTGGTTTTGCTCGATCTTGGCAGCGCAATATTCTCTACCGAGACGGCGATTGAAATGCTTGAAGAAGAGCAGCAGCAGCGCGTTCGACTCACCTATGCCCCTCTGGTGGAAGGTGCGGTCGCGGCAGCGATGGAATCTTCCTTTGGCCACTCCCTGGCCCAGGTTCAGCAGATCGCCGAAGAGATGGCAGATGTGTCTCACCTGCGACAGTTGAAACCTGTATCTTCACCTGAAGCCGCTGTTCCTGAGGCTTCGCAGGAACAAGCGGCTATTCCTGAATCTGCCTCAACTTCAGCCGTGAACGAAACGCCCTGGCAAACCCGAGAAATTGTGCTAACCATTCAGACTGGATTGCATGCCCGCCCGGCCAGCCTGTTTGTGCAGACGGCTGCTCGTTTCCCGGCTGAAGTTCGCGTCTCTACGAGTAAACAGGCAAGAGCAGTCAATGCTAAAAGCATTTTGGGGGTCCTTTCACTGTCCGCTCACCAGGGAGAACGCTTGTGGCTGGAGGCGCGAGGAGAGCAGGCAGAGGAGGCGTTGCAAGAACTTATTACACTAAATGAGGCCAACTTTTATGAAGAATCTGCCCCTTCTACGGGTTTAGATACTTCCAGTGGTTCAAACAGTGTTCCAGGTGAAGTTGCTGACAAACTGCCTGTAATATCTGGTGTAGGGCAAGCTCTTCCCACGTCGCCACAAGAGCCGTGGGTGGGCACACCTGTCTCGCCTGGAGTGGCGTTAGGTGAAGCTTTTATTTATGACGCGGATCATTTAGAGCTTTCAGCGGTAGAGAAGCGTTCGATCGAGCCGGACCAGATCGCTTATGAACGGCAGCGTTTGGGCGAAGCTTTAGCGGCTGCTCGTGCTGAATTAGGCAAGCTGCAAACCCAGGTTCAGCAGAGGATTGGTGCATCCGAAGCAGCCATTTTTGAAGCGCAGGCGCAGATGTTAAGCGATCCCGGATTTGTTGAGGCCACGCTTCAGGCCATCGCGAGCGGACCAATCGATGCTGCCAGCGCCCTTGCTGAGGTGGGCGAGCGGCAGGCCGCGATCCTGGCTGGAATGGATAATCCTTTGTTTGCCGCTCGGGCGATTGATCTGCGAGATGCTGTCAGTCGGACGATCCAGCAGCTAGGAACCCGAACACAGAGCCGCCTGGACCTGGGCGAGCTGAGCAGACCAGTGATTCTTGTCGCCCGTGACCTGACGCCTTCGGATACAGTGGGCTTGAATCCCAGGACTGTGCTGGGGATTTGTACCGTCCAGGGAGGAGCAACCTCGCATGCCGCGATCCTGGCCCGCTCCCTGGGTATTCCCGCCATCGCCGGTATCAATGAGGCTCTGCTACAGCAGCTCCATCCGGGCGAGGCGCTGGCACTGGATGCAGATAAAGCTCAGCTTTATCTGGACCCCTCTGACGAACTACAGCGCGAATTCCAGCAGCGTATTCGGACCCGTCAGCAACAGCAAAAAGCCCTTCAGCAAGCGGCGCAGGGAACTCAAGCACCCTTGCTGATCGGTGGTCGACGTATCCGGCTTCTGGCAAACGTTGGAAGCGAGGCGGCGGCGGAAGCTGCGCGTAACTGGGGCGCGGAAGGGATCGGCTTGCTGCGTACCGAATTCCTTTTTGCGCAGAGCGAGCATCTCCCATCGGAAGAGGAGCAGCAGGCGCTTTATACGCGTGTTTTTCGGACCTTTCTTGGTGAGACAAATGCCGCTGGCAAGCCAATAGTCGTCAGAACGCTGGATGCGGGAGCAGATAAACCTTTGCCAGCCCTCAAAGAAACCTTAGGCGAGTTGGTCGAGGCCAATCCCGCGCTGGGATTGCGTGGGATAAGGATTCACTTGACGTATCAAGCTCTGTTAGAACAACAAATCAGGGCTGTACTGCGGGCAGCGGGCGAGGTGGGAAATGAGCTACACATTATGTTCCCGATGATTACAACCGTCGAAGAAGTACGTCGCTGCCGTGCGATTTTTGAGTGGATATATGCTGATTTGAGTCAACGGCACCTCACGATTCCCGAAAAAGTCTTATTGGGCATCATGGTTGAGGTTCCAGCGGCCGTCATTATGTCGGCGGAGCTGGCAAAGGAAGTGGATTTCTTCAGCATCGGCTCAAATGATCTGATCCAGTACACGCTGGCCTGCGACCGAACGAATCCAGCGGTCTCAAAGCTTTTCCCACAGATGCAGCCGAGCATCTTGCGCTCGATCAGGCAGGTGGTAGAAGGTGCTAATCAGTCTGGTAAACCTGTTGCCGTATGTGGTGAACTGGCGGGCGATGTACAGGTTGCTCCGATCCTTGTGGGCCTGGGCGTGCAGGAGTTGAGCATGACCCCGACCATACTGCCTGAGATTCGTGCAAAATTAACGAGATACAACATCGAAGAGCTTCATCGCCTGGCTGAACGCGCCTGTGCGGCCAGTACTGCTGAAGAGGTGAATCGGTTGTTGGCGTAGATGTGGAACTTGTGGGCGAAGTGATTTCTAATAGAGAAGAAGAGAGAATCAGATCACATCGCGGATGGTCTCTGATTCTCTCTTCTTCTCTATTAGAAATGCAGCAGGGCTCTATTGCTTAAGGAATCATGTTTGGCTGCGCTTCCAGAGCCAGCACGAAGCGTGCCAGAACTTCAGCAACCTCATCAATATCCTTCAGGGAAGCAATCTCGGAGCCGGTGTGCAGGTAGCGGCAGGGGATACTCACCAGCCCGGTGGCAACGCCTCCGCGAGCAACCTGGATCATATCGGTATCGGTATAGGTGGCTGAGGCCTGCGGATCGACCTGGTAAGCCAGTCCGGCTTCGGTCGCAGCCGCAATCAGTCCCTGATAGACACGGGGATTGATGTGGCCACCGATCGTGATCACCGGTCCGCCGTTCAGTTTGACCTCGCCGATCTCTGTTTTGGACGTGTGGGGATGATCGGAGGTATAGGTGACATCGACCGCGATCGCAATATCGGGATTGATGCCATAGGCGCTGGTTGTCGCGCCGCGTGATCCAACCTCTTCCTGGACAGCGGCGGCAAAGAAGACGCCCACCTTCAGCGACTCGCGTTTGGCGTGAATTCGGCGCACCGCCTCAGTCACGGCGAAAATCCCGGCCTTGTCGTCCAACGCACGTGAGACCACCAGGTCATTGCGGAGTGGCTCAAGTTGAGCGGCGCGCGTGATAATGCTGCCAACGGGGGCAAGCTTTTGGGCCTCTTCGCGATTGGCGGCTCCGATATCGATCCACATTTCGGTCAGGCTGGGAGCCTTGCCGCGATCTTCACGGTCCAGCAGGTGAATCGGTTTGCGCCCGATGACGCCCAGAATGCTTCCTGCCTCTGTGTGAATCTGCACGCGTTCGCCAGCCAGAGTCGAAGGATCAAAGCCACCGATCGTCGCAAAATAAATGAATCCTTGATCGTCGATATAACGAACCATTAACCCAATCTCGTCGCAGTGGGCCGTCAACATAACTCGTGTCTCGGCTGTGGGATTGAGCGCGGCAATCACATTTCCATGCACATCCGTCCGAACTTCATCGGCATACTGGCCGAGTTCTTCTCGGATGACCTGTTGCACCTGTTGCTCAAAGCCAGAGGGGCTGGGCGTTGCGATGATTTTACGTAAAAAATCTACGCGTGATGTTTCAATCATAAAGACTCCTTTTGGTGAAAAAACCTAAAAAATTAGGAGAAAGTTCTCTCCCTGGTCTTTTCTTTCACTATCTGTAAAAAAGACCAGGGAGAGAACCTTCTCCTCAATTTAAGAAAGATTTGAGAAGCTAGCGGACAAATTGTTTGAGAATTTCATCAACCATGGGATGAGATCGGTTGAGTCGTAGATCTTCGGCCCCGGTAGAATCGGTCTGGACAAGCAAAATACCCTGCTGGATACACGTATTCAGAAGCTCGCGGGCGGACTCACGGTTGAGACGGCCGCGAAAACGATTTTTAGGATTTACAGGATCGCCAATAAAATTAGAGACACCAATAATCGTACGCCATGACCAGTTGCGGTCTATATAATCAAGAAATTGTAGAAATTGAGGGTCATTTGCTTCTATAGTCAGAGGAGTTGCAATACCAAAAGCAGGAAGCTGAGGATTGGTAGCTCCAGGTGTGACAATAGGCATAGTTCCAGTGTTGCCGCTTGACGGACCATAACTTCCGTTGCTTGACAGGAAAGCGGAAGTAGTAGGACCTCCGGGAACAAGTGGAACGAACTGGTTTGCACTACTGATTAAATCTCGGCTGACGGTTCCTGGAATACCAACAACAATCACATTTTTGTTTAGACGTAACTTCAGACGAGCACAGATACGCGTAAAATCTTTGTCACCTGTCATTAAAACGAAGGTTGAAATGGTAGGGCGGTCAAAGACAGTTTCAATAATATCCATCAACATATTTAGATCAACGGTACTTTGCACGATAGTACTCTGTACAATTGTGCTGGACCCACCAGGCGTAATTGCAGGCATATGGCCAGTGTTACTAGAAATGCCCGTATGCTGCTGAGACGAGCTATTTGAATATCCCAGGGGACCAGTATTGCTGCCCCCAAGCGGCCCAGTTGGAGTTTGTCCAAGAGGTTGCTGATAAGGCAGTGCGGAGCGATTGGCCTCCCGTTGCTGAAAATCTGGAAGATAGGACTCATCTTGAGGTGTCTCGTCTGCCGGTAGAAGAGAATCATCCAGATCAGTTGGCAGTGGTTGCTCTTGAAAAGCAGTCCAACTGGCAGCCGTTTGAGGGGTAATCGCGGGGAGTGGGCCAGAATTGGTAGGTGACCCTGCTGACCAATTGCGTGCAAATTGGTTCGAAGGATAAGCAGTCGCACTTTGATCGTTAGGTGAGCCGAGGCTCCCGGATGGAGTATTACCAGATCCGTAGTGCTGCAACGTTCCCATGCGTATTCGATCTCGCTGCTTTGCTGGACAATCGACACGATCGATCATGGCAGCAGTAAGGCTACCTTTAAAAGGTTCTGGCTGTCGAGACCAATCCGCATAAGCGCGGGCGACCATAACAGTTCCATAACGACGAGCGACCGCAATAAGTTCCTGTGGATCAGGCTCTCGCCGCTGAATATTCAGCATACTATAACGGATGTTCTCAAAATCAATGAATAAAGCAATATCTTCGGGCACAATCTTCTCCTCTCAAGGGAGAAACCGCGCAGGCCAAGATTTATGATTGTTCAGGTGCTCGGAATGCGACTCTGCATCCTATAGCAATCAGCATATCATACTTTATTGGTAAAGTCGAGTGGTCTGCGCTTTACTTTACGTAGCTACTATGATATAGTCTCTTGTAAGAAAAATGAACGTGTAACAACGTCTATTCCACCAGTGATAAGATGTACTTCCTCTAAAATCCATAGTGAAGTATAATTGCATACATGTTGTCGGAGGATACTCCTGGAAGCTTGACCAGATGGTACTGGGATGGCTTCTCTCTTCCAAACTGATTGCTGATTTACCATTAGTTTGAATCCTCTACACATGGCACTTCTGTGCAAGGTTCTTCACATAGAATGCAATCATACTCAGGAAGGTTGTTGAATCCATACATCAAATGATGCTCGTGGAGACGCTGACACCTGTGGAACCAGTACCGGCTATCACTGCCAGGCGATCGGTGCAGGAGTGATACCTGATCCTCTGCTCCCCCCTTTTTCAGCTTGATAGCTCTAGCAAACAACAAGGAGGTGCGGCATTGTGGGTCCAGGCTGCTTTGCCAGGGTACCCGTGTCGCCATTTCTGATGAGTGTAACGACATCAAAACACCTCAATGAAACTATTTGCCCGGTTGCTCGCACTGCCGCAATCATCAGCGGGAAATGGACCCTGCTGATCATCCGGGATCTTGCCACAGGCGTAAAACGCTTCAATCAATTGGAGCGTTCCCTTCAGGGTATTAGCCCCAAAACCCTGTCTGAACGTTTACGTGCGTTGGAGGTAGAAGGTATCATTTCACGAGAAACTTTTGCTGAAGTACCCCCACGCGTTGAATATGCTCTAACAGATAAGGGCCTTGATCTGGTTGAACTAATTGAGAATATGCGTAACTATGGTACGCGTTGGTTATGTAACGAAGTTGAATAGGCGGGTGTCAACTGCATTCATTTGGTGTATTTAAACTCTTTAACTTGTTTAGATATAATAAAACCGGGGTGCTATTATGAATTGATTACCCCGGTTTTCATACAGATGACACTCTATTGTTGATGTTTTAAAAGGTCGAGCCAACCAACTCACGGTTATGTTGTTCAAGGAAGCGGTGGAGAACACCCTCAATCTCGTGTGATTCGGCTTTCTCTACCATCGTATTCTCAGCCTGGCAAAGTAGATCATAAAGGCTGGGGATATCGTAACGCAACTGAACCTGAAGCTGGCCTTCACTATCAAACCCTTCTACAAAGAGGCCGTCCTCTTCTTCTTGGACGGAGATGCTTCCCACGCTTGTTTGGTCTAAAACTTGTCCAACGGCGTGTAAGATGCTCGCATAACTGAACTTGGCCGGCATTGATACCTCCCTAAATAGTTGGAGATAGGTAAACCATCGTACCTTCTGGAAGACTACACTGTCAAACTTCAACACATCTTAACGGAGGTTTAATAGTTTGTCAGTCTTGCACTAAATCCAAGTGTATCACACTATTTTGTTTAACGTCAAGGGAACTCATTGCAGTGCTTTCTATCGATGGGCTTCTTGACAATGTTTCACAAGAATTATTGGTGTTTTTCCCGTTTATTTTTTATCAGGAGTTCCATTGTGTATGCTTAGGGGAGCGGATAGAGGCTTTCCTGCCGTGAGCGGTGTCCCCCCTCCGGCGCGTTGCGTATTTCAATGGCTAGCTAGCCATTCACTTCACTGACTGAACGCGTTGAGAAACCGTGCCAGAAACGATCGACGGTGAAGCGTTCCAGCGCTGCATGCTTGCTAAGCGTGAAGGAGGCGCGAGAGCGCCGTTGTGAAGGGTTTTTCAATAGCAAGCATTGCCAATATGCGTGTGCTTTCTTACATTTTAAAGAAGTAGCGCAGGGGACCTCCGTTCCCTGTCCCGTGTGCGAGGGGGCCTGCACACTCCATAAAACAGCTATTCAGGATGAATTTTGGACATCTTTATAAAAGAGGTCCTGAAAGGTGTTGACAGAGTTGGCAAAATGTGAGATATTATCCGAGCGCCGCTAGAGCATCGCGAAAAGCGAACGCGGGTAACGCTAAAAAGAACACTAACAACTGAAAAATAATTACTATAATTTTGCTGAGAGTAAACACGAGTTGATTCAGAGGGAATCGACGATCTCATAGAAGAGAGAACAAGCGAGACAGAGTATGAGGTGGATGCCTTGGCACGAAAGACCGATGAAGGACGCGGAGACCGGCGAAACATTCAG
>DASSXK010000653.1:0-9371 GCA_035703945.1 Ktedonobacteraceae bacterium
AGAGAGTAGCATCCTTACTGCTCCCTCGCTTTTTCCCATCACGGCCGCGATTTCCTGACAGTTCAAGTTATGGCCGAAGCGCAATTGCAACACTTCTTGCTGCGTTTTGGATAAGGTGCGCATCGTTTGGTGCAACTTTGCGAATTCCTCGCGTTTGAGTGCTACCTGTTCGGGCTCTAATTCTTCGCGCTCATAGATGCTCTCTTCCATCTGCACGAGCGGCACATGCGCCCGCCGACCTGTTCGCCGATAATAGTCAACGACTTTATTGTGGGCGACGGTTTTTAGCCAGGTCAGTTGTTTTTCCAGCGCAATATCTTTGAAGCGTTTGTTCTCCAAAGCCGCCAGAAAGACTTCTAGCAGTAGATCCTCGGCGTCCTCGCGCGAGTTCACCTGCCGCAGCAGGTAAGCCAGCAAAGCAGGGGCCGTTCGTTGATAGAGTTCCGCATCTAATGTTGTTTTCAACGCGATGCTTGATTGTTGCATCACTTTCCTCGCTTGTTTGAGATCTCATGCACTATATCGCTTTGACCCCTGAAACATAACAAACAAACCCCGAAGCACCGTCTATCTGGCTACCCTGGCTAGACGACACCTCGGGGTTTGTTGAGTTCCACGAATATACATCTACATCAGTGTTTCTTTACACCTGCCCCTTCTTTAAGTAAAAGCCCCTCTTCGTAGATGCGCCTGATCACATCCTCGATTTCAGGCTCCTGGAAGGTTACATCGTGCAGGGGATAGCGCGCCCCTAACCAGGCAACCAGTTCGTGTGCGGGCAGGCTGCGTTGGCCAAAGCTCAACTCCAGGCGCGGACCCTGGGAACTGAGCAGAGAAACACCCGCTGGCAGTTCCTCTTGCAAGGCGCTTTGATTTTGCAAGGCCGTTTCCAGTACGGCGATCAAGATGCGTTCACCCCCGAAGCGCTCGCGGATTGCTGTCACGCTGCCATCATAAAGTTTGCGCCCGTGGTCGATGATCAGCATGCGTGGACAGAGAAGTTCAACATCATCCATATCGTGGGTTGTCAGGAGAATTGTGGTTCCGCGCTTGGCATTCACGGAGAGCAGAAACTCGCGGATACGCGCTTTGGCAACCACGTCCAGGCCGATTGTTGGCTCATCCAGGTAGAGGAGTTCTGGATCATGCAGGAGGGCCGCCGCGAGATCCCCACGCATCCGTTGACCCAGGGAGAGTTGCCGGACCGGCGTCTCGATAAATTCATCTAGTTCAAGCATCTCACTCAGGTGCTTCAGGTTTGCGGTATAGCGCTCCTCTGGCACGCGGTAGAGATGGCGCAGCAGATGCAGCGAATCCTTCAACGGCAGATCCCACCAGAGCTGCGTGCGTTGACCGAAGACCACTCCAATATGTGCGGCCAGTTCGCGCCGCTGTTCAACCGGCTTTAGACCCGCCACGCGTACATAACCGCCGCTGGGTACCAGAATACCTGTGAGCATTTTAATCGTCGTGCTCTTGCCCGCGCCATTGGGACCGACCAGCGCCACAAGCTCCCCGCGCTGGATCTCAATATTCAGGTCGTTGACGGCATGGACGGTTCGCACCTCGGGATTGATGATACTGCGTAGTCCGCCCAGCAGTCCAGGTCGTCGTTTGGCAACCCGAAACGATTTTTTGACGTCCTGGGCCTCGATGATGATAGCCAATTTTAGTCACCTCCTATCGAAAAACTATCAGGGATTAACTTCCCGTACTCTGGTAGCGCCGCATGCCGAGACGCCAGATCTGGCTCGCAATCAGCGCGAAGATCAAGGCGATTACTGGAGCCAGAAAAGCCACTTCACCTGGCATGTTAAAGGGAAGCGGCCTTCCCAGGATGTAACAGGCGGGCACAAATGTGCCGAATGCCACCGGGAAAACAAACAGAAAAATTCGCTGTAAAACGAGGTTGTAAATTGTCAGGGGATAGCTCAACATCTCGCGTGCGCCGTAGGTCAGCATATTTGTCAGCTCGGTGGTTTCGATGGTCCAGAAGCAGATCGTTGCACCCAGCAGCAGAATCGCGACAAATATCACGGTTCCACTCAGAATACCAATCGAGAGGACAAGCACCTTTGTCAGCGTCCAGTGCAGGTTGGGTAAGAACCAGAGCGCAACCACAATACCCGCGCCACCCTGAGTTATTCGGCCAAGGCGGCGTAGCCGAAAGTCCGAACCAATCACCTGTGTAAATGCGCCAATCGGCCGCAGAAGCATACGGTCAAACTCGCCGCGCCGAACCATGTCCCCAAAGTTATCGATTCCCGCTCCCACCAATTCTGCCAATCCAAAGCTAATTGACATAATAGAACCAAGCAGGGCGACTTCGCCAACTTTCCAGCCGAGCAGGGTGGGGAAAGGGATAAAGAACAGCAACAGCGAGATGATCTCCAGCGCCGTCACGCCAAAGTAGGTGACGATATCCAGGAAGAGATTGAATTTATATTGCCACTGGGCCCGTATTTGCATCGAGATCAGCCAGAAGTAGAGGCGGGCATCGTACAAAAACATGCGCATCTTATCCTCCTTGCGAGACAACGCGTCTCGTCGCCATACGTGTCAACAACAGGCAGCCACAGGTCAGCACCATGACCCAGCCAACTTGGCGGGCTACTTCAAGCCAGAATGTGCCTCCGCTGATCTTGCCAAGTAGGATCTGGCTGGGAAGGTTCATCAGGCCGTTAAACGGCAGCCATTCGACAATGGAGCGTGCCCAGGGAGGTAGAAAGGGGATCGGGATATACGAGCCGGTGAAAAAAAGCGCGCTTGTCTGGGCCAGCGTGATCATCGAGCGGGCCTCGACGATCCAGAAGGCGACGATGTTGTAGAGAAAGCGGTAGGCGATCCCCAGCATTGTACCCAGCAGCACTGAGAGTCCGAAGCCGAGCCAGTTTGGTCCGATCGCAGGGGCGCCCAGCTTAAAAAACAGCATACCGGCCAGATAGATCGGGAGCGCCCGGAAGAGAATATAATAGCCGTTGCGTCCGACCTCGCGGCTGAACCAGTACCAGTAGAAATTACATGGCTTACTTAGATCTGTTACGACCTCGCCTGTGCGAATTGTCAGCATGAGATCGGTCCAACCGAAAGGGATGATAATCATTAGCAAGGCCTGGACAAGCCAGGTATAGCGTAAGGTATCTACAAGGGTAAATCCAGCTACACTTGGCCGGACGTGAAAGAGCCCAATAATAATGTAGCTAAAGATCGCGGAAAAGAAGATGTTGGTGGCCAGGCCCGCCAGGTTGGCCCAACGATAGATCGCCTGCCGCCGAAACGCCGTACGTGCGACCTCGCAGTAAAAACGAAACATCGGAATTGCTCCTCTTGAAAGGCAGGAAAATACCCTATCCTCTGACTCTCATCAGAGATAGGATCTTCAAAAATGGAGAAGTTTGTTAGAGAGGTTGGATAGCAGTAGTCCTGTTTTTGGACATAAAAAAGCACAGGATAGCCATGGTACCTATCCCGTCGCTGCTACTCCAGGTGGTACTGAAGTACAGAAGGATCGTATTGTAGCACCTTCCCCTACACCGGTCAATAGAGTTGCTATGCTTGAGTTTTGTCTACAGTTGTTGAACGGGTATAATAGTAAGCAAGGATGCTAACGTGTTGTAGAGAGGATGTGGTGAACGCGATGAGCGAGTTCGAGGATCGTGATGAGAGGACAGAGGATGGGTGGTCAGGGAGGCGCAAGCAAGATCTTCCACGAACCCCTGAAGCCTTTGAGCCAGCCGATATGCCTGCCCTGGATGGGCAAGATCCACCAGTGACCCCCACGAGCGAAACAGAAGACCCGGAGCCGCCCGCCGCCGAGGTCGATCCAGATGATCTATCTCCTTTGCCAGCAGGGACGCTGATTCTTGGGGGACGTTATCGTCTGCTCCAGGTGCTTCATCAGCGGCCACGTATTAACCTCTACCTGGCGCAGCGACTTCCTCCGCATACCACGGCTACCAGGTCCACGCCCGTTCAGGGACAGCTTGTGGCGATCCGTGAGTTAGCTTTGGGGGGACTTTCGTCGGAAGCCCGTACCCAGGTGGAGCAGGCCGCCTTTGAGGAATTTGTCTCACCGGCGATGCTGGGTTCTTTGCGTCTACCTGGGGCCGGTGATCGTGTGCGGACCGTCGGAGATCGCCATTACCTGGTGATGCAGATGCGTGGGGCGGGCGGTGATCGTCCCTCGCTTGCGGTGACGCTGGCAGAGCTGCTTTTGCAGAAACAGTGGCCGCAGTGGTTGACGCAGGATCTGGCCCTGGAATGGGGTATCCAGCTTTGTCGGATAGTGGCTCGCTTGCATCGTCTGGGGGTCGTATTGGGCGATCTGGCCCCGAATACGATCCTGGTGGATCGCGAGGCCGCTGCGACCTGGGCCCCTGTGCTGCTCGTCTCCTGGCCACCTGCCCCATATTTTTGGACGATGACCTCGGATGGGGTCTCGGTTGATGAACGCTATACGACGTTATTTCCTCCCTCGCCTCTGGATACGCTGTTTGATCTGCCGTTTGCCGCGCCGGAGATGCTATCAGGAGAATGTGATGAACGGGCGGATGTCTATTCGCTGGGAGCGATTCTGTACCTGCTTGTGACCCGCTACGCGCCGATCGCGGCTCTGCGGCGGCTGCGCCTGGAATTTGAGGGACATCTGGAGCCACTCCCAGGGGATTCAATGGTGCCACTTCCTCTGACGGATGGGGTCGAGCTGATCCCACCGGACCGCTTGAATCCTCAGGTCTTTCCTCCACTGAGTACGGTTATTCTACAGGCGATGGATTTGAATCCGGGACAGCGGTTTATGAATGTATTTGCCTTGATTGAAGCTTTGGAGCGCACCCAGCGGAAGAGGAATCGCGAGCGAGAGAATTCGCCGCTTGCCAGAAGATCGCGGCCGGGAGAAAGAGTTCCCCCGGCCGGTGTGTCACGCCAGCGACACGAGTAAGTTGCCCGAAGTCTTTAGTCTTGTCGGGGCTGTGGATTATACGGCGGGAAGTTGCCCTGGGGCGGTTGCGCAGGCATCGTTGGGTCTTGCTGATAAGGCTGATACGATTCCGTCCCACTATAGGGCTGCTGGTAAGGATTCGGTGTTTCTGCCTGATTCGGATTGTACTGTGGCGTACCAGGTACCTGATAGACAGGTGGCACTCCATATGGCTGGCTGCTGCCTACCATGTTCATCCCGTTAGCTGAAGCCGCCAGGCGATTTTTTCTCTTTCGGTAAATGAGGAATATCGCCAGGACCAACACGAACAGACCAACGATAATTGTGATAGTTCCGCCGACCCACTTATTTTCATAAAAGCCTTGTGGATTGGCGGTATAGTCTTTCGATGTGAAGGCCTGCCGACTGCCATCCTGGTTTGAAAGGGTCAACTGAACAATTGTGTAGGCCTCCCCCTGCAAATGAGTGCTGGTATTGGTGCTGGATTCGTCAACGCTGGTGGTATCTGTTGGATTGTAGATGAAGGAAATCGTCCTGCTTGTAATTTTATCGCTGTTAAGCGTTGGCGTGAAATCGTTCTGGTGCAGCGTGTACAGCGTTCCATCGCTGGTTTCCAGGTATGCAGTGTCATCACTTCCATTGGGTTGAGTAAGGTAATGGCTGAGTGTGGCATCGCTGATCTGGCTGTATGTCACCTGATGGGATGAAGTCCCAACTAAGAGACCTATCAGAATAACAATAATTCCGATGCCGCCCAGAAACCAGTATCCGTATCTGGTGCGTAGCAATAATCTGATAATAACACGAACGAGGAAGCCTATCATTTACTCTCTCTCCTGTAATCTATGTTGCCTTTTGTTCCAGCCAAAATTGCTCTACTGTATAAATGTCATTGGCTGTGACCCGATTAGATGATGAGGAATATTGGGGCTTGGTTCTATTCAAGCTCTAACGTATGGCTGGATGTACGATCATCAGGCAAACATAGTTTTTTGATTAGCAATTTTGATGATTGCTTATAACTCATCATTCTTTTTGAGCATTGAGAAACCGGAAGCTATTATAGCAGACTTTATGGTTTCATTACATGGATGTTTTGGGCCGAACCATTAGGGTCCCTGCTGGTTGGAAGGCGAGAGAATTGATTTAGGGAGCCGTAAAAAGAGGGAATTTGAACCAGAACGTGGAGCCGCCCCCTTTAGAACTCTCCACGCCCACCTCGCCATGCTGGCCTTTGATAAGGACGTGGCTGATGTGCAGCCCCAGACCCAGGCCTGGCGAATCCGCGTGGGCTTTAATCTCGTTGGTCTGGTAGAAGCTTTCCCAGATATGGGTCTGCTGTTCTGGCGTCAGGCCAATCCCATAATCGCGGACCCAGACGCAGGCCGATCTTTCATCGGTGGAGATGCCCACCTTTACCGGTTGCGTTGGCGGGGAGTATTTGAGGGCGTTAGTAATATAGTTGCTAAGTACCTGCGTGATCCGCTGCGTATCGGCCATGATTGTAATCGGCTCAACATCGGGCCGGTCGAAGGTAATCACACGTTGTACATTCGCGGCTTGCTGGTCATGGACGGTAGATTGAACGAGGCTAACGAGGTCGCAGGGCGCAATCGCAAATTCAAGCTTGTTTACCTGGATTCGCGAGACCTCCAACAGATCATTGATCAGCCGGGTCTGTACCGTAATGTTTTTGCGGCTGCGATTGAGGTTGAGTGTGATCTGGTCAAGGATTTCCTGTTGTTTGCTGCTCAGGCTATGAGCATCGCTTGCGAGGCGCTTCAGGTTGCGTTGGGCAAGCTGAATGTTGCCCTGAACGCTGGTAATCGGCGATTTTAACTCATGGGTTGCCATGCTGATAAACGTCTCGTGTTGCCGCTCAACCTCTTTTTGCTTGGATATGTCCAGCAAGGTCCCAATATAACCACTGAATGTGCCGTTTTGGTCTGTGTACACCGAACCATGGGCTACAACCTCACAGATAATACCGTCCGCGCGGAGGGCGCGAAATTCGGCATGGAAGGGCTGCTTCTCTTTAAAGGCTTGATGGAACTGCTCGGTAATCCTCTCTCGGTCTTCAGGATGAACGGCTGCCAGCCAGCCATTGTCAAAGCTCTCCTTTTCCAGCAGGCCGGTGAAGGTGGACCAGGTGGTGTTGAAGAAGGTGGCCTTGCCCTGAATATCAACCTGCCAGATCATGATTGGAGCGTGGTTGGCAAGTGTGCGAAAGCGTTCTTCGTTCGCCTGTAACTGTGTCATTGCTTCCTGATGTTCGGAAATTTTGATGCGGAGCGCAATTTCCGTGGATACAAAGTGTGCCAGTTCTCGCACAACTTCGATCTCGCGCTCGGACCAGACACGCGGGCTGGTATCAATTGCGCAAAAGCTTCCCAAAGGCTGATCGTCAACAATTATAGGGAAACCGAGATACGCGACGACCCCAATTTCAGGAATGGCCAGGTTATTCTTCAGGGCGTCATCTTCGCGGGCGTCGCTTACAATCAATGGAGCGCGTGAGGAGACCACATGCTGGCAAAATGAATGTGACAATGGCGTTTGCTGTTTTGAGGCCCACGGCTCAGGCAGGCCATAATAACTCTTAAAATATTGCCGATCTTTATCAACCAGGGAGACCAGAGAGACAGGAATATCCAGCAAGGTGGCAGCCAACTTTGTGAATCGATCATATGCCTCTTCGCTAGCGGTATCCAGCAGCTTACTTTTCGCCAGCATCTGTAATCGCTTAATTTCGTCCTCGTTAAGTTGACTAAACCATTCCTCGTTTTGCATTAGAGCATTCCTGTTTATAGTTTGGATTTTCAGTAGGCGCGAGAGCGCCGTTGCGAAGTGTCTCTCAATAGTATGTCATTTAACAACATATGTATCGTTATTTTTGTATATTTTACCATAGTACTACTTTTCGGTTAAAATAAATTTGTAGATAGTACTATGAATCGTGGGCTGTAACGAAATTTTCCAGATGAACGCTGTCTCCTGAATGGCTGCGAACAATCCCTTGACAGTCGCCCTTTTGCACATTATACTTTAAAGAGAAGCATTGTTCAGTTACTTTATCCTCAGATTGAACGATCTCCTTTCCGCTCATCTTCTTTGAATTAACCCTCTTAGTCAACCTCGTCTATACCCCTCTCTTCAGGAGCATTTTCAATGCCCACTCTTCCATCCTTGCTGCGGCGCATCTTTGGCGTCTCGCCGCCTGCGCGCTCTCCTCTGCGCGAGCAAATAAATCCCATCGCCGCCAGTATGACCCAGGAAGATCAGTACTGGGGCCGTCCCGTCTCGGGTGCAGAAGAAGACTACCTCTGGCGGCGCCTCTCCGATGATTGGTTTCAAAAAGATAGCGTGCCTTCAGTCTACCTTGAAGTGCATAATCTCTGTTATGAGGCCTACAATGCCAACCCCCTGGCCTTTGCGATCATCGAGATTACGACCAGTTTTGTGATGGGTCAGGGTGTCACGCTGGCCGCGTCCCAACCAGAGGTCCAGCAGCTTTTAACAACCTTCTGGCAGGACCCCGATAACCACATGGACACCCGCATTTATGCCCTCTGCACCGAGCTCTCCCTCTACGGGGAACAGTTTATCCGCTTCTATGTCAACCCCTACGATGGCCGTGTGAAAATTCGCCAGCTTGATCCCTCTCTAATCGACCAGATCGAGACCCCGCGCCGCTTCCATCTGCGACCCCTCGGTCCGCGTATTCCCTTACCGGATGCCCCCAACGCCAGTTTGAGCAGCAAAGAGGATCTCTCTGGCGAGTGGTTGCAGGCCGGCACAGAGGTTGTGCAGTTCTGTATAAACAAGGTTTCGAATGCCAGGCGCGGCAAGAGCGATCTGGCGACGCTGCTCCCCTGGTTGCGCCGTTATAAGGACTGGCTGACCGACCGCGTCCGCATCAATAAATACAAGGGAGCCTTCCTCTGGGATGTCGAGCTGCTGGGAGCCGATCGCAAAGCCATCGAGCGCAAAAAGATGGAGTATTCCTATCCCCCCGAACCCGGTAGCGTGATTATTCATAACGAGGCCGAAAAATGGACAGCCGTCAAGCCCGAAATCAATGCCGATAGTGCCGCCGAAGATGGTCGCGCCATCAAGTTAATGGTGGCCGTTGGGGCACAACTCCCTGAGCACTTTTTGAGCGATGGGAACAATGGGAACCGAGCAACCGCCGTTGAAATGGGTCTGCCAACTTTCTTGAAATTTCAAAGGCGTCAGTATGTGATGCGGGCGATGTTGCGCTCTATCCTCGATCGCGTGCTGCTGGAGGCCACCAAAGCCGGTACCCTGGCGCGGGAGGCAAATCTTCACTATGACCTGGTTTTTCCTGAAATCAATGCCTCCGATAACCAGACGCTGGCCTCGGCTACTCAGATGCTTGTCTCGGCCCTGACTGCTGCCCGTGCCCAGGGCT
>DASSXK010000655.1:0-2123 GCA_035703945.1 Ktedonobacteraceae bacterium
GGTTGTTTTCCCAGTTCAGCGAACGCTCAACGGCCAGTTTCCAGCCCGAATACAGGCTTTCGCGCTGATCCTGGCTCATAGAGGGCTCGAACGTTCGGTCGATGGCCCAGTGCTCAGCGACCTCAGCCTGACTTCCCCAGAAGCCGGTTGCCAGACCAGCCAGGTAGGCAGCACCCAGAGCCGTCGTTTCTGGAACTTTCGGACGCTGGACAGGCTTGCCCAGAACATCCGCCTGAAACTGCATCAGCAAATTGTTTCCAACTGCGCCACCGTCAACCCTGAGGGCTTTAAGGTTAACTTTACTGTCAGCGGTCATCGATTCCAACACATCGCGTGTCTGATAACACATTGACTCCAGGGTAGCACGGGCCACGTGTCCAACCGTCGAGCCACGAGTCAGACCCATGATTGAGCCACGGGCATTTGAATCCCAATATGGTGCGCCCAGACCAACAAAAGCTGGCACCATATAGACCCCACCATTGTCGTCAACCGTTCTCGCCAGATCTTCAACATCAATACTTTGCTTGATAACGCCGAGTCCATCACGCAGCCACTGCACGGCCGCCCCCGTAATGAAGATACTTCCTTCCAGAGCATAGGTGATTTGCGCATTCTTCGGATCACCCAGCCCCCAGGCAATCGTGGTCAGAAGTCCATGCTCCGAAGGAACGCCCTTATCACCCGTGTTCATCAGCATGAAGCTGCCGGTACCATAGGTGTTTTTCGCCATACCAACTTCAAAACAGGCCTGGCCGAATGTCGCGGCCTGCTGGTCCCCGGCGATACCGGCGATCTTGATTGGGGAACCAAAGAATTCTGTATCGGTTTCGCCATAAACGGCGCTGGAAGGCATGACCGTTGGCAACATCGAGCGCGGCACACCCAGCTCTTTCAGGATAACGTCGTCCCATTCTCGCGTGTAGATATTGAACATTAGCGTTCGTGAGGCATTGGTGTAATCAGTGATATGCACCCGCCCCTTGGTCAGACGCCAGATCAGGAAGGTATCCACATTCCCAAACAGAAGTTCGCCCCGATCCGCCTTCTCACGGGCTCCTGGAACATTATCAAGAATCCACTTTACCTTTGTGCCTGAAAAATAAGCATCGGTCACCAGACCTGTACGTGCGCGAATCTCTTTGTCGAAACCTTTGGCCTTTAACTCATCGCAGATAGGCGCGGTCAAACGACTCTGCCAGACAATCGCGTTAAAGACAGGCCTTCCGGTGGATTTTTCCCACACGATGGCCGTCTCACGCTGGTTCGTAATACCAATGGCGGCAATATCAGCCGGGGTTGCATTGGCCTTTTTCATGGTCTCTTGTGCAACGGCAAGCTGACTCGACCAGATGGCCTCGGGATCATGTTCCACCAGACCGGGAGAGGGATAAATCTGGGGAAACTCTTGCTGAGAAACGCTAACAATCGTCCCCTCATGATCAAATAAGATCGCGCGTGAACTCGTCGTTCCCTGATCCAATGCAAGTACATACTTTGCCATGTTCGGGCCTCTTTCTGTTTACTAGACAACAACAATGCTTACTATAGAACACAAACGTCAATGTAGGTGTTTACACCTGCATAGTAAACGTGCGAGAAGAGTTCAGGTGAATTCAAATTCATGATAACAGTACACAGAAATGAGCTTAAGGTCGCCAGAGGCGATCAATTCGATTCGTTGTCACCCCCACTGCTCCTGCCTGTAAGACAGCTTGCACCTGACGTTGGGTGTGAATAAAACCTGAGGCAATAAAAGGGCGCGGGAGTTGGGAAATCAGATCAGGGATAAGATGTGGAACGGCCAGGGCTGGCGCCAGATCAAATAGATCGACGTTCTTTAATTCAGTGGATTCAAAGTTGTTACTCAAAGCTGTTGAATCAAGGATAAAAATTCTTTGAATTGTTTCTAAGCCCAGGCTTTTCCCCAGGGCTAACGTCTTCACATGATTAGAAACAATCCCGTTTACATGGAGAACCTCAACCAGGTAGCGCAACCCTGCGCTATCTGGGACCAGACCTTCAAGATGATCAACATATACATACATCGCAATATGGGCTCGTTGGGCGTGCTGGAAGAGATCGGTAAGTACAAGCAGGTTACAACGATTTAGCAAAATCAC
>DASSXK010000693.1:0-3361 GCA_035703945.1 Ktedonobacteraceae bacterium
CCGCAACCTGTATACCAGAAGTTAGAAAGGAGAGGCCATATGTCATTTGAGGATGAATTTTCGCCCGAACAGGTTGAGAAGCAGCTTGAGAAATCTCTAAATTTAGGCTCGAATGAAGGAAAACAGCTCGTACAGGATCTAAAACAGGGCTATCAGAGCTACTTACAACAGAATGAACGCTCGTTAGAACGGGTCCGACTACGTCTTGAAAATCAGGCAGCTCCTTCACGAAAAATAAGACAGATCGATTCTCTGACTTATAATCAGATTCATCGAGGAAGGACACCATTGATGAACCAATCTCCAATCGCCTCAAAAGGAAGGACCGTCAGGCGTACAGTGAATCTGCTGGCGGCAGTGGCCGTTATCGCCATCTTAATTGGCAGTACCATTTTTGTACTGAGGCATACCAAAAATCCACTTAGCAAGCCCGATTCTTCGCAGACCTCCCAAAAAATTCTTACAACGGGATCACCTCCGAACGTCAAGGACGTGAAAACGTCAGCGGGCATCTATGTAGAAACAAGAGTCGATGATTTTAACAGCCAGATCAGCAGGGTGGATAGCAAGACACGCCAGCCAATCTGGAGGTATCAAATCGTAAGTGGTGGACCCTACACAGTTACAAACGATACAGTCTACTCCCTCTCGTATTCGAACATGGCTGATGCAAGCAAGCAACTTCTGGCAATTAATGCCAGCAATGGCAAACTACGCTGGCAAATCGCCTTTCCATCAGAGATTCATAAAACCACAACCACAGATCTTTTTACCGGCAAACCAGCCGTTCAGAGTGAGGACCTTGGCTATTTATCAGCGCCGGTTGAATCAAATGGCCTGGTCTATCTGCTCTCACGTAGCGGAAAACTCTATGCCATCAACGCCCTCAACGGCCACCAGGTCTGGATGACCCAGCCGGATGCTGGCTCCCCCCTGATAGGAGGAACCATTTACGACCCTGCGCCGGTGACAGTGAGCAATGGTATGGTTTATGGCGGGATTTTTAATCAGCTCTTCGCCCTGAATGCCACAACTGGCAAGATAGCCTGGTCCACTAAAATCGAAGATCAGCAAATTTTGCAAGGCATCCAGGTTGTGGGCAATCAGCTATACACCAGTTCCTCTCACCTCAGCGCTCACAGCGATGCAGGGAATAATATCAATACGAGTTATGCCTTTGGCTTTAACGCCCAAACAGGGCAACAAAAGTGGGAACATAACTTCCCTTCCTGGTTAATCTCTTCGCCAACCCTCTCCGCTGAAAATATCCTCTATGTAGGAACATTTGATGGAAATTTCTTTGCCCTCAAACCAGAGAGCGGTGATGTCATCTGGCAACGCAATCTGGGAGGCAGGCTCGACCTCTCGATAGCCATCGTCCAAGATGGAACCATTTATATAGAAGAAGACGGCAATGCGACAGCAATGCAGGACAGCACTATACGTCCCGGTATCATCGCTCTCAATAGCCAGGGGCACATAAACTGGCAGATACAGGGAGAAACTACGCGCACAATTTTTGGCCTGGATACTGTCGTGGATGGCGTAGTTTATGCCAGTACGACCCCATGTCTGGCCATAGCATACAATGCTCAAACAGGCAGCGAGCTATGGCATCAGACCTTTGGCAAGGAACTCCTTCAGAAAGGCGGCCTGTATGGTCCCGCCCCGCAGTTAACAGTTATTCCCTGAGCAGCGACCTCAAGCAACAAAGCCAATCTTAAAGGAGGGTCGGAACTGTATCCGACCCTCCCTCTATAACAAAAAGCTAACCCAAAAGAACTTACCCCAGAAAACCACGCAGCAAATTGGCCGTCGCCATAATATGCTCTTCCATCTCCACGCGAGCCCGCTTGCCATCAGCGGCCTCAATCGCCTTCACGATGCGCTCGTGCTGCTGATCCGAGTGACGAAGCGAGGGTTCAAGCAGAGGAAAAGCCGCCAACAGATCGTTAAGTTGCATATGAATATCCGTCACAGCCGTAATCAACGAGCGCGAACCGGTCAACTCGGCAATTGCCAGGTGGAAGCGCGAATCGATACGCCGGAACTCCGGTCGAGGTAGCGAACGCATCTCATCTAACAAGCGCCACAACCAGGCCGCATCGGCAGGTTTCGCACGTTGTGCGGCCAGCTCGGCCGTCGTTGGCTCGATCGCCCAACGAAAATCAAGCACATCGGGCAGGCGGTCGCCCATCTCTTCAATCAAACGACGAGCATCGGCCTCCGAAGCCTGGCTTCCACGATAGACCACAAACGTTCCACCGGAGCGGCCACGTTGCGCCTCCAGATACCCCGCCAGCTCAAGCGCCCGAATCGCCTCCCGCAACGTGCCCCGGCTGACTTGAAATTGCGTCACCAGCTCCCGTTCGGAAGGAAGCCTACTCCCAGGTGGTACCAGTCCCATTTTAATCGCCTGAGCCAGGCGCTCAATCGTTTCTTCAAAGGCATTCACAGAATGGACCGGGCGAAAAATCACTTCCAGCCGTGCCACCCCGCCTTCCTCGCCGATAGACTGCTCTGAAACCACGCCTTCTTTCTGCATCGCCGCTCCTTTGCTGGTGATATGCTTGCACAATGCCGCTCCGCGACACTTCCCCCATTATACCTCTTTGAGATTAAGAGAGGATAGCAAGCACATAGCGCGGTAACTATCCCTCAAACACCTACAGGGATTCAGGCTTACAGATCGCACAAATCAACTCGCCAAGCAGCAGCATACGGGGAATAATCGAAGGTATCAGCACATATTCATCCGGGCTGTGATCTCTTCCCCCGATCGGGCCAAGACCATCAAGCGTGGCGATCCCTAGAGCGGAGGTGGTATTACCATCGGAGACGCCGCCTGTTTTACTATCCGCAATCGTCAGGCCAAGCTCGTGTGCAAGCTGCTGGTAGCAAGCCACCAATCTGGCCGTACCAGGAATCTTCTCCATCGGCTGCCGAATGATCCCCCCGCTCAAACGTATCGACGTTCCTGAGTCATAGGGAGAGGCAACGCGACGATGCAGCGCCTCCACGACCGCTTCCATGCTGACCTGACTCGTCGCTCGCACATCAATCGCGGCACATGCCTCAGCCGCAATCACATTAGAAACAGTCCCGCCGCTGATAACCCCAACGTTCACATTTACACCAGGGAACTGCTGATTCAAATTTTGCAACGCCACAACCTGATGTGCCAGCTCCAGGATTGCGCTGCGACCATGCTCTGGCTCAACTCCGGCATGCGCGGCCCGTCCCTGTACTATCAACTCAAAATGAGCCAGACCTTTGCGAGCAGACACAATCGCACCATTCTCGCGAGCCGCCTCCAGCACCAGGACGGCATCGCAGCCACGCGCTTCCCGCTCAATCAAAG
>DASSXK010000732.1:0-2862 GCA_035703945.1 Ktedonobacteraceae bacterium
GACCGCAAGGGTCGCCCCTACTATACAACGAATCAGCCTAGCAGTACATGGCGGGGGCAAGCCCCATAGGCGTTAACTTCACGATTTTTGAGTGGGATTGCAAAGGGCAACCGCCCTTTGCCGGGGTTCGGGGTGTCCCCGAAAGACTTTTCTCTTTTTGCTCGCTGCCACAGGCAGCGAGAGAGCGGGAAAAAGGAGCTTGGGGACACCCCAAACCCCGGCAGGGAGGACCCTGCACCCCTTTAGTTGACGCCAAAGGTTGGCACCCCCAATTACGGATCTACATAATGCGAGTAAGAGTAAAACGGGTTAACCGTGCTGGACCGGTTTTTGTACATAGAGAATAGACTATTCACCATGAGGAGAAATCGAATGCGACTCCGACATCTCTTATCATATAGCGGACTCGATAGAGCTGATGCTAGAGTATTCGAGCCGAAAACGGTGGAAGAACTCCAACAGCTGCTCCAGAGATTACAGGCAGAAAAACGCCGTGTCACTTTTCGTGGTGGCGGCTACTCATTTGATGCTCAATCCTTGAATGACGATACCGTGATCATGCTCAACCATTTTCACACCATTAAGTCCATCGAGCCTGAAAAGCGTCAAATTACGGTGGAACCAGGTGTACGCTGGAAAGATATCCTGCGCGTACTTCGTCCGTATGGACTGACACCCCACGTCGTTGTCACTACCGGGCAGACCACAGCGGGAGGGACGCTCTGTGCAGATTGCTTGTCGAGAAGTTCTTCTAAATACGGAAAAGTGGGATGCCATATAGCCCGTTTTCAGTTCCTCATGGTTGATGGAAAGTGCATTGAATGCAGCCCCACTGAAAATCAGGAACTCTTTTCGGCGGTCATTGGCGGCTTTGGCTATCTTGGAGTGGTCACAGAGATTACATACGACCTCCTCCCTATCGGGGACAGAACCCAGGTGGAGACAGTCGTGAATAAGTATACCTCGTTTGAAGGTCTTGTTGACGGTCTTCAGCAGTATCTCCGTGAACTGGAGGATTGGGATGCTGTATACGCCGTCGCTTTCTTTTCAGGCGAAGGTGAAAAGGGATTTGTGTGCCGCTCCAGGTACAGTTCCAACAAGCGCTTCAAGAGGTTGTTCATTTACCAGAAGAGCAATTGGCTCCGCATCCTCTTTGAGTGGATTATACGTGTCGCATGGATCAATACTCTCATCCTCAATTTAGGTTTCCAGTTCTTTGTCAGAGACAACGAGACATACCTGGACGATCTTGAGAGCTATACCTTCTTTATGGAGGGCAACAGGAGATCGAAGGCGATTGCCAGACGCTTTGGCATACAACTTCCAGTGATACAACAAACGTTCATCATACCAAAGTTACACCTGTTAGCATTTCTTCATGACCTTGCTACACTACTGCGAAGCAAGCGGCTAAATCCGTGTTTGTTCGATATCGTTCCTATCCCGGCCGATGACATGCTGATGTCGGCAAGCAGAGCACTCGACGGCTTCGCCGTCAGCGTTGCCTTTGAAGACCTGGACACGAGAACCATTTTAGAACTACACAGACAACTGCAAGCTGCAAGCGCTCTGTGCGCCAAACAAGGTGGCCGCGTGCACCTCGTGAAAAACGTCTATGCGACACCAGAGCAACTGTATGGGATGTACACCGATGATATGGAGCGCTTTCTTCGCTTGAAGGAGGAGGTAGACCCGGAGGGCTTCTTACACAACAGCTTTTTTGAGCGCGTCTTTCAGTATGGTCAAAGCAAACTCTAAAGTTTTCCCCTGCAGGGTTTTCACCTGTCCGAGCGTCTTAAAGAGTAGAACGCGAAGCGCTTGCGCCCGACATGCCGGGGGCATGTCAGCAAGGTAGGTGTACAAGAAGGAGCATCTCCGATGATTGATGATCCATGTGCTATGAGTTTGTCAGCGCTCGCAGACCGCTCTATGAGCGAGATCAACAATTACCATCGTGGAGAGCCAGCTAATGATCAGTATAGCTTAGAGATTTTCCGTCGTGCTATGCAGGAACGTGATAATGCTGCCTGGGCATTGTTGGAAGATCGCTTTAAGGATTTTTTGCTCGGTTCGTTTCGTCACCATCCAAGGTCTGAGGCTGCGTCTCGCCTGGATAGCCCGGAGAATTACGTGGCGAGAGCTTTTGCACGTTTCTGGTTAGCAACCGTCCATAACCAGCAACTGGAGTTCACTACGCTGGCTGCCGCACTCAAATACTTGCGGGGGTGTCTGAATAGTACTATTGTGGATGCGCTGCGGGCCTACTCGCGAGCGAAGGAAGTGGCTCTACCGGAGCCCGATTTCGCCGGGGAGCCAGCAGTAGAGGACCACGACGATGGCCGTGATCTGTGGGATGCCATATCCGGCACCCTCTCCAGCGAACGCGAACGGCGTCTGGCCTACTTGCTGTACCACTGTAACCTCAAACCTCGGCAAATCGTACGCATTTGCCCGCAAGAGTTCCACGAGGTTGAGGAAATCCATCGCCTGCGGCGTAACATTGTGGAGCGGGTGTGGCGGGACGTGGATCAAATCCGCTGGAAAATCAACGGGGAACCGTTGTAGGGGAGGGAATCCTTGCAGACGCAGTCTGGGGACGAGCCTTCGTCACAACTGGAGGTGGGGAAGCCGTCTCGAGACACATACTATTGCTTATAGGCTGTAATATTATACGTAGCCAGGCGCTGAATATTATAGAAAATCTGTACAACACCCAACTGTACCTGCTGAGTTGATGAATCAAGCCGACCAACGAAAGCATAGTTCGCCAGAGCCACTGAACCGTCCAGCAGAGCCAGAGCCGTTGGCTGTAATAATTGCGCGTTGGTCATATTTACCAATTGCCTTACAATCTGGCGCAAT
>DASSXK010000100.1:0-5028 GCA_035703945.1 Ktedonobacteraceae bacterium
TCCAAACTTTATCTATCTGCTTGCATGGCTTGTGAGAGAATAGCATGACCGCTATTATTCTCTCCATATGAAGTGTTAGCGTATTTTCCGAAAAAGGTGTTTCCTACTAGTGAAGCATGGACATTTGGATGTGTTCAAAGCTTGTGCGTAAGATGTCTAGAAGGAGATCATTCGTTTCTTCTGCCAGGGGACTATCCTGTTGTTGACGCCTCTCAAAGAGCAAGACACAACGTCGATAGAAACGGAATGCAGCCTGTGTTCCCTCAACATTTTTTGTTGTAACTTCTTTGGCCAGTAAATGGGCCAGGTTAAAAAACTGGTTCGCACGCCGATAGCTGGTTTGCTGGATCTCCTTATTTGTCGTGATGGAGCTAAGAATCTCGGCCGCTTCGCCCATCGCAAAGTATATTTCCAACAACCCTGGAATCGCGTCCGGCTGGCTTTTTATTTCTTGCCGGCTTGTGTCGGGCAATATTGGAAGATGTGGCAATTCGCGGCTGGCATTCGTTGTTTGGGTTTGTAAAATTTGACGGATCGTATGCCAGGAAAGTCTGGCTTCGATCAGACCTTTCTGATAGAGCTGCATGGCTTTTTGGAGATGGAGAATAGCCTTATCTTCATGCTCCCCTGGATATCTGACTTGATGGGTACTTTGAATGTGGGCGTCAATCAGGTAGCCCAGTGCGAGCAGGCTGCTCCCTTCATCTTCGCTTGCAGGAGGGGCTTGTGGATCGGCCAGCGTGTAATTGTTCTGTAAGATCTGGTAACATTGCTCTTCAACTTCCGCTGGTGTGAACGAGTTTTTGCCTGAAGATAACGCCAGACCATTTTCAGAAGCAAGCAGGGTGTGCCAATAATTTTGATCCAGGAGCGTTTGTGTTAAGACCAATCTGGCTTTGTTTTCACCGCGCAGATTTCGGCAGACGCGATAGAGGATGACACTTTGCGATAGCAGGTCGCGTGCATGATTGAATGTTTGCTCAACTTCTTCCAATGAGGATGGGCTTCGCCTGATAAATGCGCTTGCTATACTTTGATTGATAGTGATGGAGAGGCAATGTCCCATGCGCCAGTAGAGTTGACTGGAGATATTAACCTCAGGGATCATGCTCAGGTGCATGCTGGCTTGCTCATAGGCCTTGTAGGCCTCCTCAAAGTTTTCAAGTGCGTAATAGTCATCGCCATAATGTAATTTCAGAAGGAACAAGAATTTTGTAGGAATTGTCTCAGGAGAGGAAGAGACCAATGCGAGGGCACGTTGATGATAGTTTAAGGCAGTTCGATGGAATTCGGCTAAGGCATAGTTTTGCCCAAGATAATCCAGGATAACGGGTTGTAACTCCTCCGAGGCGAATGTCAGGGCTGACTCAAAGGCCTGTAACGCGACGGTGAGTTCTTGCTTTTCCTGTGCGAATTTTCCTTTGAGCAGATAATAACGAGCGCGTTTGGCAAGCGGCAGGAGTTCAATGACGCCCGGCGCGAGTGTGAGGGCCTGTCTGGGGAAGGATTTTTGATAGTAATCATCATGCTCTTTGACTGTTTCGAGCAGCGACAGAATCTCGTTCTGTGTTTGATAATTTTTTGGAGGGGGAAGCTGGACGCTAACATGTTGCGAACGTTGTTCTATTTCATTGATAGCTTCGGCTGCCTCTAAGAAATAGTTTTCTGGAAGTTCGAGCTTTTGGGCGAAAAAGTGCAGTAACTCTGATGATATATGTGTTTTTCCTCGCTCAATTGCGCTGATATACGATTTGGAGACACGATTATCTCCCAGCTCCGCCTGTGTCAGGTGTTTCAAGCGTCGTTGTCGCTGAATAAGATCACCAATTAATCTTTGCATATGAGCGCCGGTAATTGTTGCTGGTTTCATAATGATCCCTCAAAAATCTGGCACCCCCCCATATAGGCGTGCAAAGGTGATGTTGGCATCAAGAGGAGGTGGAACCTTCCCTGCTTGCGGTGTGTTTGCTAAAAGTATTCCCGATGTCCGGACCTTGATATCAGCATTCAATGGCTAACAAAGGTTAACTTTTATTAAAGTAAGGTATAAAGTGTTTTATGCGATAAGTCAAGGGAGATGCAATTATGTATCGTCATGAGATATTGAAATAACACAAGAGATCCAAATTTGTTGGCCCGACGGAGTTTTGATTGAAGCGCAGCAATAAAAGGTACCGTTTGTCCTTGCATAGCAGCCAGCCGGACAAGCTGGTCAACTTCTTGCGGCACCGATTGTTTCGGGCAAAGCCCTGGCTTTGGATGTTACTCAGATACGTCGGTTGACGGTTGTTTCGGTAGGGATCAGTATCCTTGTTTTGCACGATACTGCGCTTTTTATCTATTCCTCATTTTCAAAGATTCCCCCTCATACTATGGTCTAACTTTTGGCTTTAAACAGTCAATATTATTTTTCTCTTGACGTATAGATTTTTTCTTTCTAAACTTTTAACTGGACAAATCTACTTTCTGAACAGGCACTTCGGTTGACATAATAATTATTACTTGACGATCTAGATGGACTGCGTTATCTTTAACCATTGAGAAGTAGATTTGCTGATACTTTTCCTGATACATTGCACGTTTGGAGCGGCAATTCTATGAGCGATTTCGAGCACCTGTCAGAATACGAAAGACCATTTCGGGACGGTACAACACATACTTCAACTGAATTTCGGCTCTATATTCAGGCGATGAAAAATCGACCCAATCCAGCCGATCTGGATGCAACCGTTCAGTTTTGGGAGAATAAGTTAGAGACATGGGAGCCATACCTGACGCAATCTGTTGCGCCGGACCAGGCTCTCCAACTGCATTTGCTTGCCTTGAGTTCGGCGAGTACGGCTTATCTGAGGCGCTATGAGGTACAGGCCGAGATTCAGGATCTGCGGCAAGGGCTGGCTTTATTGCAAGAGGCGGTTGAACTGGCTCCCCTGGAATCCTCAAATCTCCCTCACTATTTGAATACGCTGGAATACGGGTTAATGACATTGTATGCTCGAACGCAGTCCCAGGGCGATGTTGGAATTGCCTATCACTTCTGGGAGGCTGTGCGCTCGCAAGTTGCGGGCCGACCGGCCCTGCTGGCAAGTGTCTTGAACAATCTTGGCTACTGGCTGACTGAACGCTCACGCTTTTCGGGCTCTCGTGTGGACCTGGATCGGGCCCTGGCTTGTTGTGAGGAGGCCATTCGGCTCTGTTTGTCGGGCTCTCCAAATCTTGGCCGTTATCTGGTTAACCTTGGGAGTGCCTTACGCTGCCGTTTTGAGGCAGATGGTGTCTTGGAAGACCTGGAGCAGTCCCTGGAAGTGGGAGCGCAAGCGATTGAGCAGACTCCACACGATACCTCTAACTATCCCAGAGCGCTGGTGAATCAAGGATATGCCTTGCGTGACCGCTATCGCGCTACGGCCAACCTGAAAGATCTAGAGCAGGCCCTCAAGCTCTGGCGTGAGGCTGCCACGATTTTTTCACCTCAGGCCTCGGAACTTGGCCGGGTTCAGGTCGCGATCCTTGAAGGGCTGAAAGAGCGCTACGAGCGCGTTGGAAGCGAATTCTAATGCCCTGGGTGATGTAATACTTCCTCCTTCTATTGCATAGCAGGTAGCTTGGTTCTTCTTGTTCCTCTTACTCTTCCAATGGTCGAGCGGTGACGATCTCGTTTTTTGCAGCCCACAGGGCCAGGTCCTGCTTTTGGATGGCGGCTGCCATCAGGTCAGGAAAGAGATCGGGGGTGCAGGCGAAGGCCGGGATTCCCATTTGTGCCAGGCGAGCGGCATTGCGCTGATCAAAGCTCGGCGTGCCTTTATCGCTGAGAGCAAGCAGACAGATGATCTGGACGCCGCTGGCCGCAAGCTCGCTGGCCCTTTGGAGCATTTTTTCGGTATTTCCTCCTTCATAGAGGTCGGTGATCAGCACGAGGATGGTCTGATTTGGACGGGCGATGAGCTGCTGACAATAGTTCAGGGCTCGATTGATGTCTGTTCCACCACCAAGTTGGACTCCGAAAAGCAGATCGACGGGGTCTTGCAGGTCGTCCGTCAGGTCTACAACGGCGGTATCGAAGACGATCATGCGCGTTTTGATGGCTTGAATCGAGGCCATCACGGCTCCAAAGATGCTGGCATAGACGACCGAGGTTGCCATCGAGCCGCTCTGGTCAATGCATAAGACGACGTCGCGCAGGGCCGAGCGTTTATGTCCGTAACCGATCAGGCGTTCAGCGATAACCGTGTTCAGCTCAGGTTGAAAGTTTTTGAGATTGGCACGAATCGTTCGGTCCCAGTTGATCTCGTTCTGGCGAGGCCGATTGGTGCGGGTGGCGCGATTGAGGCCGCCGCGAATTGCCTGGATCAGAGGATTGGCCAACTTACGTTCAAGCTCGTTAACGATCTTGCGCACGACCTGCCGCGCTGTATCCTTTGTCTGTTCGGGAATGACGTTTTTCAGTGAAAGCAAGGTAGCGGCAAGCTGGACATCGACTTCGACCTGTTCCAGGACCTCAGGTTCAAGCAGGAGTTGGGTGAGATTGAGGCGCTCAAGGGCGTCTTCCTGCATGACGCGAACCGCACTGGCCGGGAAGTAGCCACGAATATCGCCCAGCCAGCGAGAGACGTTGGGCGAGGAGCTGCCGAGGCCCGCGCTGCGGTCACTCTCGTAGAGGGCTTCCAGGACTTTATCCATACCCAGGTCCGCGCCGGCCAGGGCGTTTTCGCTGGTATTGTTTTCGTCTTCGGCGGCTTTGCCAAGCACAAGACGCCAGCGGCGCAGTCGCTCCTGCTCTAGCTCATTTTCGCTGATTGCCATCTGTTTTCTATCCTCTATATTAGTCGTAATTGATCGTTGTTTTATAAACTTTTCATGTAACCAGTTTGGCGGCCCTTGAATGGCGATGGTATTTTACTCCCCTGTACCTTTCAGTTAGCATTTTAGCCGAGAATCTGGGCCAGGATTGGGAGGACGCGGGCTGCCCGCTCCTCTTCCAGAGGCTCTTCGGCAGTCTGGACGGCCTGTGATTTTTTATGCAGGTGT
>DASSXK010000149.1:0-9046 GCA_035703945.1 Ktedonobacteraceae bacterium
ATACTTTGACATAACGCGCGCGTTGAGCATACCAATTTAGCTTGTATATGATACAGAAGGGAAGTACGCTTTTATTTTTGCATAATCCAGGCGACGCAAGCAGTATGAAGTAATGTGAAGTGTTACTTTAGCTGGCGAGCAGTGACTTTCACAGGGCATGATACTCTACTGGCAGGTGTCGGGCGTGCTTTTTTACATTGGTCAATGCTTTATAAGGGTGTGTAAAAGCAATTCGGGCGAATCCCTGCAACCATCCCTCTTTTCTTCTTCCATGCAAACAGATCTTCGACATTTTTAAGAAGGCCTGGCCCACATTCTTCTAGCAACTGCCCCTGAGAAATGAAGTAAGTTGAAGTGATTTGCTATCCAATGTCTACTGACTTCTCTCTGACGCCACTCTATACTCATTCATATGGAAGCCGAGGACCCATGCAAGGGAAAGGATCTGAAACTTTCTGGAATAGAACATGAATTCACCAAAATGAATTCACCTCCATCAGCTCAAATGAGCTGCTACTCGCTTACAAAGCTTTCAGGAGGTGCGGAGCGCCGTTGCGAAGTGTCTTTTCATAATTAGTGGATTACAGGAGCAGAGGATGAGCCACTTACAATTGTCTCTACTAGGTATTCCGGAAGTAAAGCACGGGGAGCGTATTGTTACCTTCTCGACTCGCAAAGCACTGGCCTTGCTTGCCTATCTTGCGGTAGAGGAGAGGACACACACGCGCAAGGCCCTCTCTGAAGCCTTCTGGCCGGAATTGGATGCTGAGCACGGACGAGCAGCTTTACGAGCTACTCTGCTCGAACTGCGTAAATTCCTTGAGCGATCGCACCATCCAGGTGAGCAGGCCCATCTGCTGATCGAGCGTGATACGCTTGCTCTCGATCCAGGCAATCTCCCCTTCCTGGATCTTCGCATCGTCGAAGCCGTCAGTAAACAAGCAGGGGGAGCGCTCGCGGATGAAGCAAGCACGCTATTGCAGGCGCAGTTCGAGCAAGCAACCCGGTTGGCTCGCGGCCCCTTCCTGTCAGGCTTCACATTGCGCGACTCTCAATTCTTTGACGATTGGGCCCGCCAGCAGCGGGAATACTGGCACCTGCGGACGCAGCAACTCTTTGATAGTTTATCTCAGCTCTATGAACGTGCCGGGGAGAAAGAGCGAGCAATCGATGCTGTCAATCGCTGGCTTGGCTTCGATCCCCTGTCAGAAGAAGGGTACCGACGGTTGATGCGATTGCGCTTCGCGCTGGGAGACCGCGTCGGGGCTTTGCGCGCATATGCTACCTGTAGTACTATCCTGGCAGAAGAATTGCAGGTTGAGCCGGAACCCGAGACCATAGCCCTGGCTAAACACCTGCGCCACACTACACCTTTCCATCAGTCATCAGCTTGTCCGCCTAATATTTCATCTGGACAACCGTTATCTCGTCTGCTGGACGTCCCCTTACTGGGACGATCCACGGAGTTCAGCGCTTTGATAGAGGGTTATCAGCGCGTCCATGCCGGACAGTCCCATCTCGTCCTGCTTCAGGGAGAGAGCGGAGTCGGCAAGACTCGCGTCGCTACCGAATTTGTGAGTTGGGCGCAGGCGCAAAAGGCGCATGTGCTGTCGGGACGGGCTATTCAAACGGTGAGGCCGCTTCCGTACCAACCAATTATTGATATCCTGCGCCGCCACTTGCAGCAGGAACAGGCTCGGGATACGCTATTAAGCGATCTCTGGCTGTCAGAACTCTCTCGATTGCTGCCCGAACTGCGCGATCGTTTTCCCGACCTGCCCGTTTCGGTGGTAGGCGAGGAGCTTGGACACCACCGCCTGTTTGAGGCGATCACTCGTCTCTTCCGGCGATTGGCTGCTGACTGCCCCCTGGTGCTCTTGCTTGATGATTTGCAATGGGCGGATACCGCTACCCTCGATCTGCTCCTTTACCTGGCACGCAGTTTTGCCGAACAGCCGACGCAGATACTGTTGTTGCTTACCCTGCGTGCAGGAGCGGGGGACTCCTCAGATCAACAGGTCGCCTGGTCACAGGCTCTTAAACGAACTCGTATTCCCATAACCTTACAGACGCTTGCTCCTTTTGACGAAGAAGAGACACAGCGCTTCGTGCAGGCGCTAGCCTGGGTTGAGCAATCGTGCGAAGGGGAGGCTGCCTGTTCAATTGAGCGATGCCGCGAAAACGGTGGATCTTTTTCCGTATATAGAGATGAACTGATATTCTTCGCTGATTGGCTTTACATCCAGACGATGGGGCAGCCGTTCTATCTGGTTGAGATGCTCAAAGGACTGTTAGAACGAGAGGTTATTCTTCCATCGCTTCAGAAGGATGGGAATTGGGGGCTGATCCTCAAATATAAGTTGCTCAGGCAGACAGAGGCAAATGATTTAATCCCGTCGAGCGTGCGTGAATTGATCAGCTCCCAACTTCGTCGGCTCACCCCCCAGGCCCGGTCATTCCTGGTTGCAGCGGCAGCACTGGAAACAGGCCTGACCTTTGAGCGGCTCTGCCGGGTTGCGCAGGTAGATGAACAGACGGGGTTAGACGCTCTGGAGGAACTCGTACGTAGCGGACTACTCTGTGAGAGGAAATGGGTGTTGGAAGCGGAGACATCCGATGGTTATAGCTTCCCTGGCGAATTGATGCGCGAGGTCGTCTATCAGGAAGCAGGAGCCACGCGCCAACGGCTCATGCAACGACGAGTTGAGTTAGTCATACAAGAAGAAGTCGAGAACGACCTGGATGTGGTCGATCTTCCTCATTTCACTCCTCGGGATAGATGGGCTCCAGAGAGTATCAGAGACAGGCGAGGAAAGTGGGTTGTGCCTGCTGCGGTCAATCGTGGCCGGAGAGACAATCGACAGGAAAGGCCAAAAGACCCTTCAGATGTAACCGGGCAAAAGGCTAATAACCGACATCAGTTCGTCACCCCTGCGGGCAGCATTGAGGGCAGCGTGGTGATTACCTCGCCAAGATCACCCCCGGATCGTCCTGCCAGCGTTTTTGTAGATAAGAGTGGATTGGATGAAGGTGATCGTTGCAGCAGCGAAGAGCCATGAGGAGACAAATCACGATGACCAATCAGCAACAACAAGAACATATTTTGTGGGGGCCAGCAGTCCCGGATGGTGTTCTGATCGGGCACGCTCTGGCAGGGGATCAGGTTGCCTTCGAGTGCCTGAGGAAGTTGCGGAAAGAATCGACGTGCATTGTTCGCTATGGCTTGCTATTGTCTTGCGGAGATCGCTCGTGAATAACCTGAACCTGATATCCATCTCGTAGTGTGAATACTGTCTCTCTTTTTTACGGACCAGCATACGCTTCTTTTCACAGTTTGCTCAGATAATGAAGGCAGAGAGCAAAAGCTTCATCCATTTCGATAGAGGTGACATGCTCGAAGTGTTCTCGCCTTTTGCCTCTTATTCTCGATTGTCCTTCACTATGAGGATAAGAGAGAAGCTGTCTGATAAAATCGTATCTCGTTTTTTGTTGATTTTCTACAGAGAGGAAAACATGCAACAATTTGTTAATCATTACCGCACCATGTTCTTGTTTCGTGGTATCGCCGCGATCCTCTTCGGCATACTTACGTTTGTATGGCCGGGGCTTTCATTGTCCGTTCTGGTACTCTTGTTTGGCATATTTGCCACCATTTCAGGAGTTACCGCTGTCGCGGCTGCTCTGCGCAACACCAAAGAGCAGGGATGGGGATTTCTGCTCTTCGAAGGTATTCTGGGTATCCTGGCCGGGGTAATTGCGCTGGTCTGGCCCGGCATCACTGCTCTCGCTTTTCTCTACCTGCTGGCCGCCTGGGCAATCGTGACCGGAGTTTTGGAACTCGTTTCCCCGCTCACGTTCCCGATGAGTGGAGGACGCGCTTTGTTAATGGTGCTGAGCGGCGTGATTTCAGTCGTTTTCGGCATTCTCATAGCGGCCCGACCTGCGTCAGGATTACTTACCGTGGCCTGGCTGATCGGGCTTTACGCGGTTGTGCTTGGAGCCATGTATATTGTGGTGTCCTTCCAGGCGCGCGCGCTGGAAACCAGTGTGGCCTGAAGAACAGTCAGGTAGTAGTTTGCATCACTGTTGACATAACATGCTTTGCTTGCAGTTTGCCCGAAAAAGTGAGAAGTACTGGTTTCGTTGGCAAGCTGCAAGTAAGGAACATCTGAACAGCCTGATTGAACTGATGAAGTAGTTGTGCCAGCGGATTACCATCCTCACTATCCGTTTTCCGAAAAATTTACCCCTGCTGCCAGCCCTTGTTGTCTTGACGGGGATATATCTTGCTGCTTGAAAGGCTCTCGTTGGACTTCAGAAACGAGAGCCTTTTAACGCCCCGGCAAACGCATTTCATCACATGAAATCAGTACGCTCAAGCTGAGTATTAGTGCTTTCTAACGTCCAGAGAAGGCATTCATACCCAACAGAGAAAAAGGAAGAGAGATAAACAAATTATGCCCTCAGCAAAAAGCATGCTGGATAAGCAGAGCACAGATGACAAACAGAGTACGAATGGCAAGTCGCTGTTGCAACGTATTGGAACATCCTTTTCCGACTCCATCGGCGATATCGTCTTTGGGATGGAAGATGGAACCGTTTCCATCTTCGGGTTAGTCTTTGGCGTAGCCAGCAGTACGAGTAGTAGTTCTGTTGTATTGCTGGCCGGCGCGACGGGGGCGATTGCCGCTGCCGTTTCAATGATGGCCGGTACGTTCCTGGATGTTGAGTCAACCAATGACCAGGCAAAAGCGCAACTGGCTCATGAGCAAAAGGAGATCGAGACAAATCTGGAAAGCGAAAAGCAGGAAGTCAGGGATCGCCTGCGAGCTGCCGGTTTTAATGACCAGGATGCTACTGCTGTTGTCGAAGTCCTCGTTCGTCATCCCAAAACATTTCTACAGGTTGAGGGGGCCTTTGAACTCCATACTGGGCGTTCGGAGCAGAAGAATCCTTTTGTTCAGTCCGCGTGGATGCTCATCTCCGATCTGGTTGCGGCATCAATTCCTGTCATCCCATTCGCATTTCTCCCTCTGGGGACTGCGCGTCTGGTTTCGCTCATCATCACGGCGCTACTCTTGTTACTGCTGGGTGTAGGGCGAGGCCTCGTGGGACATCGCAATATCGTGTTGACTGCTCTTGAAACACTGGGGATCGCGACCGCTGCCGCTCTGGCAGGTTTTTTGATTGGCAAACTCGTCACCCATTAAAGAAATGCGTTACCTCCCTGCTCGAGGCACTGCGGCAATTGGCTCTTGTGCTGGATGAGCCAATTGCCGCGACAGAGCCACCAGAATCACCCACGCCACCCGCAAAGAAACGACCCCGGATTCGGCAGAACCCAGCGGGATGATTCGCCGCCGGAGTCCTCTGATTCGCTTCGCCTTCCGCAGAAACATCTGCCTCTGTCGTGTCACAATTGTCCGTTTTCTGCGACTGATTCCCACATTTTTCTTGGTGGCCTGAACTTCCATAAGCTCACAGGATGCGTACCATCTCTGTGAGCTTATGATCGACGGTGTAGCCATTCGGCCTGGGGAGAGGAGTGTTAGCAACTGGTCTCTCAATGGCGGTGGAATCTCCGCCTGGAACTAGGACATCAACTCAAGTCGGAGCCGTTGCGCACCACCGAGTTCGCTCCTGCTCTCGGCATCCCTCAAACTGGATAGGTCAACATCTCACTGAGCCCATAGGTGCGATACGTTTCTCCAGCATGGGTCGACATATCCCATACGACTTCTAACCGGCTGATGAGCACGCCCTCTTCTTCCAGCTATTGGCTCTGTGCAGGAGTTGCTCTTTTTTTGTTATTGTATTTCCATTCCTTTTGCCTCCTTAACCTGGTCAGTCACTGCGGAAAGCTCCTGTAAACATTCGCGTGTTTTGACTGTGAGCGGGTGTTCAAATCCAAGGATGCGTTCTCGGATGGAGAGCGCCCGCTGGTAAAGGGCTAGCGCTTCGTTTGTCTGACCTTGTATGTGCTGCAAGCGTGCAAAATTGTGCAGAATGTGTGTGGTCTCAACACGCTCCGGGTGCCGTTCACTGAGTCGTAGTGCCCGCCTGTAGAGTGACTCGGCTTGCGTGTAATGCTCTTTTTCTCGATAAATATTTGCTAATCCAAGCAGCACATCGATAATAATGCTATTTTCTGTTCCAAGCTGTTGCTCTCGGATGGAGAGCGCTCGCTGATAGAGCGACTCAGCCTCAGCATACTTCTTCTCTTTGTAGTAGAGGTCTGCCAATCCGCTCAGCGTATCGGATACATCGAGATTCTCTGGCCCAAGTTGTTGCTCGCGAATATGCAGCGCACGTTGGTAAAGTGGCTCGGCCTCAGCGTATTTCCCCTGCCCTGTATATAGCCTCGCCAGGGCATGCAAGGCCAGGGCTACCAGAATATGATCTGGTCCAAAATGCTGCTCGTAGATACGCAGTGCTCGCAGATTGAGATGCTCAACAGGAGCATCCTCGTCCCTCAAGGTTGTAATCTGAGCCAATCCAAGCAGTGCAGGGGCGACACGGAGATGTTTTGGTCCAAAGTGTTGTTCGAGGAGGCGCAGCGCCCGCTGGGAGAGAATGGTTGCTTCTGTATATTTTCCCTGTTGAGCCTTGACAAAGGCCACGCTCATCAGGAGACCACCTTGCCTGACTTGTTCCGCTTCTGCGAGCCGCTCCCAGATGGGTAGTGCTCGATGGTACAGCATTTCAGCCTGAGCATACTTTCCTTGATCACCATAGACATGTGCCAATCCACGCAACACCTCTAGAAGGAGAAGCGGCTCTGCTCCCGCGTGCTGCTCTGCGATGGAGAATGCTCGCTGGTAGAGCGCTTCCGCCGCCCCAAACGCTCGCTGATTGAAATAGGCGCGTGCCAAATGGACCATATCTGAGATGCTCGTCGGGTGTGTCTCACCCACCAGTTGTTCTCGCATGGAAAGAGCGTGCTGGTAGAGATGTGCGGCGGGCGTGTACAGACCACGTTCATACAGGTACGCTCCAGCCCGCTCAAGGAGTTCAGACGCTTCGGAGAGCAGAACATGCTGCTCCCGGATCAAGGTAGCACAGTCTTGCACCTGATCCAAATAGCGCAAACAGAGGGGCCAGGAAGTGGGTTCTTGCGGATTCTGCGGAAAAACCGCATTGAGTGCCCGCACTACCCGCTCCGTCCATTGGTGCTGCTCTTCCGGTGAGAGACGTTCCCGCTGTACCACCTGCACCAGGCGGTGAATAGTGAGAAAACGATCCTCCGCAAACCGTTTGATCAGAGAAAAAGCGAGCAGAGCTTCCAGCATCTGATTGAAGCTGAGGCGATCCGTGATAGCCCCATGCAGCGCAGGAGGCCAATGGGCAGCCCCTTCGGTAAGCACTTCTTCGGGAATCACATCTGGGGAGAGGAAAGCACATGCCCGCAGCAACTCAGATGCGGCCGGGTTCGTCGCCTCAATATACTCAAATGAGAGCGACCAGGTGGTAGCAACCGAATCTGGGTAGTGTGTCGCTTGCCTGCCACGCCGAGAGAGCAGCGTATGCCGGTGAGCCTGATAGAGTTGGAAGTAGTCAGCCAGGCTGCAACTCGTCTCTTCGATGTATGCACCTGCCTGATCGAGCGCAAGAGGAAACAATGCCAGTTCCGTGGCCAGGGTAGCCGCCTCATTCATTTGCTCATCTGATGCCTGGGCGAAGCGCCCCGCCCGGCGTAACAGCAATTCAGCTCCCTCAATGACTCCCATGGCGCTGACTTCTAGAGAGGGGGCCAGCCAGCCAGCGGCGCTTGATCGCGTTGTCAGGAGCAGACTGCCCTTCCCCTGGACAGGAAGATACGGATGAACCATGGAGAGATCATCAGCGTTATCCAGAATCAACAGCCAGGGTTCCTGACACTGCTCCAACCAGCGAATGACAGCCATGACCAATTTGCGTTGATCTGTCTCCTCCTTGAAAGAAACAGATGGTAGGTATTCTGCGAGTGCAGCAAAGCTCATCAAGAGAGTCTCTTCGCTGGCAGCAGCGATCCAGAGCGTATGGATATAATGACCCATTTCACGAGCGCGGTAGGCATACTCAACAGCGATCTGGGTCTTCCCAATCCCACCCAGTCCCTTAATGACCTGGGCCTGTGTCAGGGCTGCACAGCGGTAAGAGGTCGGCTGGCTTGAGGTAAGAGAGGTGAGTTGTATGGTAAGCTGGTCAAGCAGTTCGTGCCGTCCGGTAAAGTGGGCATTGCGGGAAAATGGAACCGTCCAGAGCGAAGTCCCATCGGTCGTCGTTAGATTTTGCTGCGGAGCGGCAACGGTACCCCGCTCAGGTGAGGAGGCAGAGGAGCGATGAAGCAGTTCCTGGAGCCAGTATTCATCCAGGAGCACCTTCTGGCGTGCAGTTCGCCAAAGTGCCTGAATCGCTTCTTTTTCCTGTCGAACAGGAAAAGCGAAAGTTCGTACTCCTATTTCAATCAAGTGTTGAAGGTGTTCGGCTTTGGGATAACTACTGCCTCCCTCCCATTGCGCGACCGCGTTGCGAGAAACACCAAGCTGACTGGCAAGCCCTGCTTGTGTCAACCCAATCGTTGTCCGTAGGGTCAGCATCATCTGGCCAAAGAGATAGTCTCGCTCTCCATATGATGAGGATCTCTGCATTGGTAGCCTCCTTATTCATTCCAAGAAATGGCAGAGAAAAAGCGCTGTAAAGCAATGTAAAGCGGCATGCCATCTGTTACACAGTGACTCCTCGGAAGAACGTGGCTATACTGGGAGAGTCAGGTGTCCTTACCAAGCGAGCCAACGCCTGTTCAAGTCGGAATTGCGCAGTGTTATAGCCCGCAGAAGTCAGGACTCCTGTAAGCTTTGTTTCTATAGTAGCACATTCTCAGGTCAGGCAGAGGGGGCATAACATCGCAGGAGCAGTGCAGTTCCTGGCCAGAGAGAACCGAAAAGAGCAGAGAAAAGGAAAAGCATTATGACTGAAGTATCGCATTCGGCAGAAAAAACGATTGTTTTGGTCCATGGAGGATTTGTGGATGGCTCCGGTTGGGAGGGCGTGTATCAGATCCTGA
>DASSXK010000179.1:0-10838 GCA_035703945.1 Ktedonobacteraceae bacterium
CGCTATTCCTGGAATGCCCACTGGGAAGCCAGCCGGGGTACGCTGCGTCCAATTAAGCGATGACAATCTGTGCAAGCTCTTTGGCAAACCTGAGCGACCTGAGGTCTGCAATCGCCTGCAAGCATCCAAAGAGATGTGCGGCGACTCTTTTGAGGAGGCCTACACGTATCTCATACAACTGGAGCGGGCCACGACACCCATACCAAAGCCACAGGTATGACTTTTTCACATTTGATTCAGGCTCATTGCTACATTCCGGCCGGGCTTACCTGCTGGAATGTGCGGCGATAGCTTTGGGGCGAGATATGCAGGACGCGTTGGAAGTGCAAACGCAACATCGCCGCCGAACTGAAACCGCAGCGGGCCGCGATGTTTTCGATGGACTCGCCGCTCGTTTCCAGCAGGCGTTGAGCAAGGGCAATCCGTTGCCGTAGCAGCCACTGATAAGGCGTCGTGCCGTGGGTTGACCGGAAGCGGCGGGCAAACGTGCGAGGACTCATCATCGCACGTTCCGCAAGTTGCTCTACCGTCAGATCTTGATCAAGGTGCGCGGCCATCCACATCAGCGTTGCGCCAAAGGCTTCATCTTCAGCGGCCGGAAGGGGCATCTCGATATATTGAGCCTGCCCACCGTCACGATAGGGAGGAACAACCATCCGGCGTGCGACGGCGGCCGCGATCTCGGCCCCATAGTCCTGGCGCACAACATGGAGGGAAAGGTCGATGGAGGCCGCTGTTCCAGCCGAGGTCAGGATCTGGCCGCCATCGATATAGAGGACGTCTGGATCAACTTCTACCAGGGGATAGCGATTCGCCAGTTCACACGTCCAGGCCCAATGGGTTGTGACACGCCTCCCATTCAGCAACCCGGCCTCAGCCAGCAAAAATGCCCCTGTACAAAATGAGATCAGGCGAGCGCCGCGCTGGTAGCTTGAGCGCAAAGTATCCAGAAGCGCATCGGGAACGGGCACAACACCAGGGCGTGAACTGGGGATAATCACCGTATCAGCTTCGGCGACATGTTGGAGCGAGAAATCTGCTGTCAGCGAGAAACCCACAGAGGTTCGAATCGGGCGCGGCTCAACGCCGCACACCAGGAAACGATACCAGGGAACCCCAAGTTCTGGCCGCTCAAAGCCAAAGGTCTCGGTAGCGACCGCCAACTCAAAGGGATTGACATAGTCATAGACAATAATCGCAACTGTATGCATGGCAGTTTATCAACGCTCCCTGTCGCTTCTCACGCTGGCAAATTCCAACAATTTGTGGCAGAATTCTAGCACATAGTCAATTAATTGCCAAGAGGAGTTCAACCTATGCCAAATGTATCATATGAAGCGCGTTTGAAAGAACTAAATATTACTTTACCTGAGACCCCCAGACCGGTCGCAAACTACGTGCCCGCCGTTCGCACAGGCAACCTGATTTATGTTTCCGGACAGACTCCAATCATGGACGGGAATTTAACTATTGAAGGCAAACTCGGCCAGGAGGTCGTGATTGAACAGGGTCAAGAAGCCGCTCGTGTTGCCCTGTTGAACGCCCTGGCGGCGCTCCGCAGTCTTACCGGCACCCTCGATGTTGTGACCAGAATTGTGAAGCTCAACGGCTGGGTCGCCTCCTGCGATGGATTTACCAACCAGCCCCAGGTCGTCAACGGAGCCTCGTTGCTCCTGGAAGAGATTTTCGGCGAGGCTGGCAAACATGCGCGAGCCGCGATCGGCGTTGCAGAGCTACCCGGAGGCGCACCGGTCGAGCTTGAACTGATCGTTGAAGTTCAAGCATAAACATTTTCCTGAAGCTTAAGCGAGCAACTTTTGAGCGTTATCTATCTATTCGAGAGAAAGATACAGAGATATACATATGGGACTCAACATTGTACAGGTGGACGCTTTCACCTCAACCCCGTTCGCTGGCAATCCGGCAGGAGTATACCTTCTGCCAGAGCCACGGCCTGACGAGTGGATGCAAAACGTCGCCAGTGAAATGAATCTGGCCGAGACAGCCTTTCTGGTTCGCCAGGATGATGGCTTTAAACTGCGCTGGTTCACGCCCCTGGTGGAAGTTGATCTGTGCGGACATGCCACGCTTGCCAGCGCCCACGTCCTCTGGGAAACGGGACAGCTTCAACCAGACGAGCAAGCCCGCTTCCACACACGCAGCGGCCTGCTGCTGGCTGAACGCAAGGGGGAATGGATCGAACTGGACTTTCCCGCCAAGCCTGAGGAGAGAGTAAGCCCACCAGCGGGTCTGCTGGAAGCGTTAGGGACAAAAGCCCTCTATGTCGGGAAAAATCAATTTGATTACCTGGTCGAGCTAGAATCAGAGGAAGCTGTGCGGGCGCTGCGACCTGATATCACCCGGTTGCAGGCAATTGAGGCGCGAGGAGTGATTGTCACAAGTCGAGCCAGCAGTCCTGGATACGATTTTATCTCGCGATTCTTTGCCCCACAGGTGGGAGTGAATGAAGATCCAGTCACGGGCTCGGCCCATTGCTGCCTTGCTCCCTATTGGAGCCACAAACTTGGTAAGAACGAGATGGTTGGCTACCAGGCTTCCCCACGCGGCGGAGTTGTCCGTGTCCGTTTGGAGGGTGAACGCGTCCTGCTGGGCGGACAGGCTGTAACCATAATACGCGGCGAGTTGCTCTCCTGATCAGCGTCCTTACTCGATCTGTATACTTATAAGAAAAACGATACTTCAGTGCGTAAAGGATAAACGTCCGTGCTAGAGTTACAAGATATACAGGCAGCTCAGGCCCGCATCGCGAGCTATATACGCCATACACCGCTCATCGAAGCAAAACCAGTCAAGCAGCCAGTTTGTCAGACGGAAGATCTCATCCTTAAACTGGAATATTTGCAGATCACGGGCTCATTTAAAGCCCGAGGAGCCGTAAACAAGCTGCTGAGCCTGCCAGAAGCACAGGTGCAGCGGGGACTCGTGACCGCCTCGGGCGGCAATCATGGTCTGGGAGTGGCCTACGCTGGTTGGCTGGCGAAAGTTCCAGTCTCTATCTATCTTCCCAAAAGCACCCCACTTGCGAAGGCAAAAAAACTGGAAAGCTGGGGCGCAAAGGTCATCTTTGAAGGAAACGTCTGGGATGAAGCCAACAACGCAGCTCTCCAGGCAGCGGAACAGGAAAAACTGGCTTACTTCCATCCTTTCGCCGATCCTGCTGTGATTGCCGGACAGGGCACACTCGGCCTCGAAATTCTAGAGGCCGAGCCTGAGGTTGATCTGCTGCTGGTGGCAATCGGTGGTGGTGGGCTGATCAGCGGGATCAGCAAGGCCGCTCGAAGCCTGAAACCAGGCATCAAAATTATCGGGATTGAGCCGGTTGGAGCACCTACTCTGTATGAAAGCCTGAAGGCGGCCAGGGTTGTGGAGCTTCCCGAAGTTACGACCAGTGCGGGCACGCTGGCTCCCCGCAGAAGCGCCACGATCAACCTGGAGCTTATTCAGCAAAATGTGGACGAGATCGTGCTTGTCACGGATGAAGAGATGCGAGAAGCCGCTCGCTGGCTCTGGTTCGAGATGGGAATAGGGGCCGAGCTGAGTGGGGCCGCAGCGGTCGCGGCCCTGCTGGCTGGCAAAGTCGTCCCTAAACCATCGGAGAAGGTCTGCGCCCTGGTCTGTGGAGCCGGAACCGATGGCATACAGTAAAGAGAACTGCCACGACTTGAGTCTGGGAAGCTAATAGGCCAGATCTAAAGACCAAACGTGAGAATTCAGAACTAAGAAGGTTAAACAGTCTTTCTGGCCCCTTGATAAGAAGGTATCCCGCATTGCTTATTGTGGAATACCTTCTTGCAGGCTGATTACTTCACCAAATTTTAAAATTTCTTCCCCTGCCACACGATGATGAACCTCTATAAACCTCTTCAGCACCTTACCTCGAAATGAGTATTTTATATGCATAAAGTACTACATATAGCAATTTATTGTACACTTCTCCCTGAAGGTGTGCGTAATAAAGAGGTGCATAGTGTTAATAAGACACATAATGAATCCTCTTGATTTAGTTCACCACCGGATATCTACTCATGTAAATGTCCGTATGACCATAATACTTGATTGAAATAAATGGAATTATTCCACTTACCTTTTCTGAGGAAAGGAAAGTTTTTTTAAATGTCAGCAGCAAAAAATGAAAGAGAAGTCTGGGAAAACGCCACCCAGCAAATCCAGGCGGTTATGCCTGGACGAACGCCCTCTATTCGCCACCATACCTGGACAACGATCGCTGTAATTGGAGCGGTTGCCGTTGTCTCACTCTACTTAATTCTACCGATGATGATCCTTTTCGGTGGACTTCACGATATGATCGCGGAAGCTCTGATGACACTGCTCGTCCTCACGATCGGTGAATTTGTCATCTTCAGGATTCTGATGAAAACCGCCAGAGCGACAAATCTGGATACTGAAAAGACCCGTATTGTCCTGGCCAAACCCCAGGGTACCGATAATGTTCCCTTTAATACACTTGTAGAAGCACCTACCACGCATATGCCCGTCGCAACCCTTGATGAGCATTCCAAAGATGACACCCAAACACAATCCACTATATCGACAAATCAAAATATTGCGAATAGCGAGACGCCAGCTATCCAGGCAAGTAATCCTACTTCGACCGATCAGGAGATGCCGACAGTACTCGTCAAAAGAATAAACCGGATTAACGTGGCACCCGAGCACTACAAGTCCGTTCAAGCTGATGATAATACACAGGTACAACAAGACCTTACAGAAGTTGAGACTCAGCAGGTGGAACTCTTAAAGCATTAATAAATAGAATCAAATGGCGTTTACGTCGGCTCACCTGCTTCTCCATATAGCTTCGCAGAGCTTTTATAAGCCTGAAGAATGTTTTGATGTGGTTTAACACCACTTTATATATAAGGATCTCTAATGGCTATTCTCCCAATAACAGGAACTATTATTGGTTATTGCATGGTTGCCCTGATCAGCCTGATCAATTTTCGCTTCCTTTCCTACTTTCATAGCTTCTTCTTTCGCTGGCCGCGTTATCGGCAGCGGGAGAAGGTTACAACCCATGATCTACAACAACTGCCGGTACCCTTTATTAAAATTCAAATCACGACACGCGGTAGCGCTGGCAGTGACGAGGTGATCCGACGCGGAATTGCCTATATTATGCGGCTGGCACAGGAAGCCCCAACATTCTATAGTCATTTCCTGAGCATTGAGGTCGTTACCGAGTCAGAAGAGCAGCAAAAAAACTTTGAGCGCGAATTTAATGGTTATACCATACCAGTCTTCGTTGTGCTGATGCCAAAGGATTATCAGACGCCTGGAGGAACGCAACTCAAGGCCCGTGGCCTCAACTATATGGTGGAGCTCCGTCGCAGGGGCTTCAATCACAAAAACGGGCGCACCGTCATCGTCCACTACGATGAAGAGAGCGTAATGGAGCCGATGGAGCTCCGTCGCCTCTTCCGCTACCTGGCCCTGACCGATAAGAAACTGACCGAAGGACCGATCTATTATCCATTGGAATACCAGGATGCCAGCGTCATCTGCCGCGCAATGGAGGCCAACCGCCCAATTGGCTGCTTTGAGTGCCGCGATGTGATGGAAAAAGGAGTCCCGCTGCACCTGCATGGCTCCAATCTCGTTATCGATGAGGCCCTGGAGAACGAACTGGGCTGGGATATTGGAAACCTGGATGGGCAGCCATTTATCGCCGAAGACTATGTGTTTGGAGTCAACGCGTATCTGCGCTATGGTCCCTCAATCTTTGGTTGGCACGGCAGTGTGATGCTTGAGCAACCACCATTCTCGTTTAAGAGCGCCTTCCGCCAGCGTTTCCGGTGGATCATTGGTGTCCTTCAGGGCATGGAGATGATGAAGCGGATGCCACAGTTTTATGATCTTCCCCGCAAGCTGCGTTTCCAGCTCACCTGGGGCACACGCTATCGCATTTCAACCTTTGCGCTTGGTCTGCCAGCCGGGGCGATCTCGATCATCTACCTGCTCTACCAATATATTCGCTTTGCGCTGGGCCAACCGATCGCAGCACCACTGCCACCACTCGTGATGGTCTGGATGATTCTGGCTGGCTTTCTCTGGCTCAATTCGATCTTCATTGGAGCCTGGTACAACATCTCGACGATCTTACGCTTGCCAGCCAGCGAGGCCGTTTCTGAGATGGCAAAGGTTATCGCAATCGCACCTGTCGCGGGTATCATGGAAAGTTCGGCGGCCTTCTGGGCGGTCGTGCAGTGGCTGCGCGGCAATCGCAAAGTGACCTGGAAGCCCACGCCAAAAACAATGGCGGCCGATAAAGCCTCGGTCATGAAAGGATCAGCTCAATGAGTAAATTTCGCGTCATCGCGCTGGGCTGCATCCTTCTGATCGCAGTCGCTCTGGTAGCCCGGCTATATATGATCTGGCCAAACCTGCAACCGCAGATCGCGGCCCAAACACGCCAGGTAACCGGACAGCCAGCGTCTCCCCCAACTCCGACACCAACGCCCAGACCAAGGCTAAGACCCGATCTGGCAACAGGGATGATTCTGCCGCAGTGGGGTCCAAAGGCCTACTCCGCGTCGGATAAAAACTGGACACAGGGTCTGCAAGAAGTTCAGAGTCAGACGGCCGCTCGCTGGATTGGCCTCTATATTCAATTTCACCAGGATTCGGAGTTCACGCCAAATGTTCATCGGGGAGCTGATGCGCCAACGCCCGAGGGGCTGAAAGCTGGCGTCGAGCTGGCCCATAAACTGGGCTACCATGTCTATGTTTTCCCGGCGATTACACTTGATGGTCCCCACTCCTGGGCCGGCTATATTCGATATGCCGATAACGCTGAAAATCAGAACTGGTTCGACAACTACTGGCAACAGCTAAAGCCCTATGTCCAGGCCTGTGCTGAAGCCAACTGCGATCGTTTCTCAATCGGCAACGAATACGAGGGACTGGAGCGTTCGCCAGCAACTTACTGGCACCAACTGTTGCAGCGGGTCCACTCCATTTATTCCGGTCAAATCGTCTATAACATGAATTTCTCATCCCAGCAGAAATATCCCGTGCCGGACTGGATGTCTGATCCCTTGCTCAGCGAGGTCGGAGTTTCGGCTTACTATTCATTAACGGATACAGAACGGTCGCTTCCACAAGCTCAGCTACCCGCGCTCTGGAAGAGCCATGTTCAGGCACCTCTGGATACCCTGTCAAAGGATCTGGGCAAGCCGGTCTTTATCGCTGAAATCGGTTATCGGGATAGCAATTTTGCTGGCTACAATCCCTATCAGGCCGAGGATAACGGTACACGCGATGATCAGATGCAGGCCGCTCTTTATAATGCAGCCATGCAGAATATCGCGGACGATAAGAAGATCGATGGCGTTTTCATCTGGGCCTGGTCCATGCAGCCCTTCACACCTAAAAACAAAGCGGCGGCAAAGACCTTGTTCGAGTGGTATGACAAATTATAAATTCTGCTCTATCCCTGTTCTAGAAACGTATGTGCGTGTCACACAATAGGAATGGTGCTTCCCGGCTCTGGAAAGTAGTGGTGCTTCTGCTCCTGCTTTCCCAGCTCGGTAGCACTCCCCGCATATCTCTACCTGTACCAACTATTCCATCTGGAGGTCCAAAGATGCCAGTTACAATCACCTCGCAGGATGTTATCAAGCGCCCCTGGACCGGATTGGGAATTGGCTGGGACGCCGAAACAAAGGATAGCGATCCTATCAAACTAACCGACGACCAATGGCAAACGCTTTTTCGACGCATGGACTATATGCACCCGGCCTGGATTCGCAGCATGATCGACATTTCCTGGTTCTGCCCGGATGGTCGGGTCGGCTCCTATAACTTCGCTTCCCCGACGATGCAGGCCTGGTACCCTATCCTTGACTATACGAAATCCCATCACATTCCGATCATGTTGGGAACCTGGGGCGATCAGCCCTGGGGATTTCATTCACAGGGCTATGCGACAGCGCTGACAGATCTGCTGCAATACCTGATCCATGAGCGAGGCTACACCAATATCCACTTTTTCAATGGTCCGAACGAGCCAGATTCCAGGCTGCCAGATTTTGAGACCTGGTGGAATGGCGCAAGTTATTTCCAAAGCATGCTGGCGCAGCGCGGCTTGAAGGATCAGGTCTCACTGGTTGGACCCGACACCTCCTGGACCAACGGCTGGATTACTGAAAGCGATCTGCCCTCGAAAGCCAGCAGTATACTGGGGGCCTACGAATGGCATTATTACGAACGAACCTGCTGCAACATTCGCGATGGTCAGGTCGAAAACTATTTACGCCCAATTGTAGAGAGGCTGGCGGGTCCCGAGCAACCAGACGCTAAAACAAAGCAGGTGTTGCTTGGAGAGATGGGTTGGGGCTATCAGATGGGGCCCGGCGATAATCAATTTCAGGTAAAAGGCTATCAGTATGGGGTTGAGATGGCCGATTTCGCCTTGCAGGCCACACGAGCAGGCATTTCAGGCGCGGCAGCCTGGAATCTGGACGATGCCATGCACAACAAGACCTGGGGCATGTGGAACATCACAGATGAGCCGGACATTCGCCCCTGGTTCTATTCCTGGGCCCTGCTCTCGCGCTACTTCCCCTCCGGAGCCACGCTTTACAGACCCAACAGTCCCGCTCCCACGCTGCGTCTAATCGCCGCCCAGGTCCATTCACCCCAACAAACAGGCTGGTCGATCGCACTCGTCAATCGCGGTGATGCAACAGCAAATGTGAAGTTGAAGTTACCTGACGCCTCTGGTCAACAACTGTTTAGCAGTTATGTCTACAGCGACAAGTTTCGCCCCAGCAATCTCTATGGCCTGCCACTTCCGGCCGCCAGAACACCCTTGCAAGCAGGCAACTCAGTGGATGTGCAGGTGCCCGCCAATAGTCTGCTGGTAGTTAGTAACCTGGATCAGGATTGGACGGGAGAGTAACGTAAAAAAAGTGAGCTTGCAAGCCTCCTTCTTGATTGCAGGAAGACTTGCAAGCTCACAGGGAAGCTTCATCTTGAGATACCTGAATCAATCACAATTTCAGGCACAGCAATTCTAATCAGACAGAAAGCGGAAGGTGCTGCTGGGCGAGAGCAATCGCCTCTTCCGGATGTTCCAGGTCTTGCAACTGCCCGGCAAAGTAGGCATCGTAGGCAGACATATCGAAGTGGCCATGACCACTCAGATTAAACAGGATCACCTCTTCGCGGCCCTTTTCCTTTGCCAATAGCGCCTCGTCGATCGCGGCCCGAATGGCGTGGCTGGATTCTGGCGCAGCCAGAATGCCTTCAGTGCGCGCAAAAGTGACGGCAGCCTCAAAAACCGGATTCTGCGGATAGGCCCGGGCCTCGATAATCCCATCCTCATGCAGTTGTGAAATGAGCGGAGACATGCCATGATAACGCAAACCACCGGCATGAATCGAGGGCGGCGTGAACTCGTGACCCAAAGTATGCATCTTCATCAACGGAGTCACTCCGACAGTATCGCCAAAATCGTAGGCAAAAAGCCCCTTCGTCAGCGAAGGACTTGAAGTTGGTTCGACAGCCAGGAAACGGGTGCGGCGTCCCTTGCGCAGCGTCTCACCGATGAACGGGAAGGTCAGTCCGGCCATATTGCTGCCGCCGCCGACGCAGCCAATCACAATATCGGGATAGTCATCCGCCCGCTCCATCTGAACCAGGGCTTCCTGACCGATGACCGTTTGATGCAGGAGCACATGATTGAGCACACTGCCAAGCGAGTATTTAATCGTCCCCCCGCTCTTCGCAGCGACCTCGACGGCCTCGCTGATCGCCAATCCCAGACTACCGGGATTTTCAGGATCGTGCTCCAGTACACTACGACCAGCATCCGTCAAATTGCTTGGGCTGGCATGGACTGTGGCTCCAAAGGTCTGCATCAGGTTCCGGCGATAGGGCTTCTGCTGATAGCTCACCTTAACCATAAAGACTTCGATCTCAAGCCCAAAATAGGTTCCGGCAATCGCCAGAGCCGAGCCCCACTGACCAGCACCCGTCTCGGTCGAGAGCTTCTTCACGCCAGCTTGCTTGTTATAGTAGGCCTGGGCAAGCGCCGTATTGAGCTTATGGCTGCCCGCCGGGCTGACACCCTCATACTTGTAGTAAATACGCGCGGGAGTATCCAGGGCTTTTTCCAAACGACGCGCACGATAGAGGGGCGTTGGACGCCACTGCGCATAGAGTTCGCGCACAGGACCGGGAATCGGGATATAACGTTCCGTACTGACTTCCTGCATGATCAGTTCCATTGGGAACAGAGGTGCGAGATCATCAGGAGTAACAGGTTGCTTTGTACCTGGGTGAAGTGGCGGGGCCGGGAGGTTCGGCATATCGGCAGCGATATTGTACCAGGAGTGTGGAATCTCTTCTTCGCTCAACAAATATTTGGTATGGCGAGTATCTGGCATCTTTAAATCTCCTCTATAGCTAGTAATATCCACCATCTAAGACAATTTTCAGCGATTAAAAGCCAGCAAAAACATCGAATTAAGGATTTCTGAATGTTTGGGAAGGGACAAGCCCGTCTCATCCTCCTGGATCAGAGGCGCTAAAGGATCATGTTTCCTGGGGGAGAACATAAAACAACGCTCATCTATCATGCAATGTCATACAGTAATCCATTCACTTCACTGACTGAATGCGCTCCAGAAGCCTGTAGCATTGTTGCTAGCACCACTCACTGCGGGAACATTCCAATGTTGCCTGCTTGCAAAGCGTTCAGTAGGCGCGAGAGCGCCGTTGCGAAGTGTCTTTCAATAGCATGTTAACATTTTACGGTAGTTTCTGCCATATTGTCAGAAATATGTTTGACTTTT
>DASSXK010000189.1:0-5943 GCA_035703945.1 Ktedonobacteraceae bacterium
GGAACAATGATTTTGGCAAATTCTGTAAGCGAGCAATTCAAGCTGATACGCCCTACCATGTTATGCTGACTGGAAGTGGAGATGGTGCCTGGAGAACGCTCCAACATATTCAAGCCGATATGCTTCTACTTACGCACCGACCTCCTCACAGCGATGGGCTTAAAATATATGACCGGCTGCAAACGCTGCCCGGGATCACTAAGATTCCAGCAATTTTGATTGAAGGCTCAGATCCAATTCCATCCCGTGAAGCCACCCGCCGTCACCTGACACTCATTAAGCAGCCCCTTGTGCTACCAGGCTTGATAGCAACAATTGAAAAGCTATTCGCCGAAACAGAAGAGCCACGGTTCTCCCCCGAACTTCTCAGCAATAACCTCTACCTGGACTCAAACGAACTTCTCTACTAATGCCCCCTCATCAACGTTCCTCACATAATAAAACCGGACCTGAGGCTGGATTGTCCTCGGTCCGGTAAGGTTCGTGAGTAAATACGCTACCTTCCCAAAAGCGTATGACTGCCAGCTTCTAGTTCTATTTCAGATGTGGGCAGAGAGAATTTTTCAAGGATAGTTTGCGCTTCCTGAGGTGCCCCTGACGGCAAGTTTGAAGAATATTTTAGCGCATACTGTTTGCTTGTTCCAGGGAGATAGTAGCTATCGGGAGGATTCCAACCATTGGGGCGAGAAACAACCTTGATTGGCGGCAACTTCCAGGGGAGAGCGGTAAAATGGTCGAGGATATAGCGGCCAAGCAACTCTTTTAGATGCTCTTCCGCTTCCATTAACGTGTCGGCGTAAATGAAGGAGTAGATGTAGTGTGTGTTGATAGTGATATGGCCCGTGTAGAGAGTCTTCATGGGCTGATCTATCCCTTTCTTGTGCAGAAAACAGCATTGTTTGAAACGTGCTTCGAAGGTGCCATTCGAGGCAAAAGCCACACAAATCCGGGGTCACTAAACAGAAAAGATTACATCAGGATGCAGGACTTCCTGTCAAAAGCTAGTGGCGGCTAGAAATCTATCAACACTCACTCGAAAGGATAGCAATAAGGTCTGGCCCCTTGACTGGATTCCAGGGCTCAGGTCATCTTCCTCTTCCCCGCCACTGCAAGGCGGCACCCTCTTCAATGAAGTTTGATAGTTTACTAGATTGCGAAACCGCAAAAAGAAACTGTTATCTTGTTACTAAACACAAGAATGTATTGAAATTATAGCACAAAATCTAACTGATCGTAAGCGAAAATGCAGACAATATAGGGAAGAACGGAATAAATAGGCCATGCAATTTATTTGTGATATCATTGTGAGGGAAGAAAAACAGGATTTCTTTTGTTAACTTTAGTAGACTCAAGTTTTTTTGACCAGGATTAGACTAAAGATAGTATAGAATTTTAAATAGTTGATCTACCTGATACGTTATAGATGCAGCCCGTATTACGAGTATCCGGGTAGTGAGGTCCAACAAAACGGCCACTAGCCGTCATCTATACAAAAATTCAGCAAGACAAATACACCAACTAGCGGACCGAGTTTATTTGACTTGCTCTTATCTGTGTGCTAAAATTTATTCGTCAAACTGTAAGAAGATTTTCATACAGAATTGCAATAAGGAGGATTTGTCTATTAACAGGGATCTACGGGGTAACGACCGTCCACGCGAAACACGCGTAAACGAGCGTATTCGCGCACGCGAGGTACGTCTAATTGACGAAAACGGCGAAATGATCGGCGTTATGGTTCCAATGCGAGCACTAGACATTGCACGCGAGCGGAATCTCGACCTGGTCGAAATATCGCCAAACGCAACACCACCGGTCTGTAAATTAATGGACTTTGGTCGGTTCAAATACGAACAGGCAAAAAAAGAGAACGAGGCGCGTAAGAATCAAAAAACTATTACCCTCAAAGAGATTCGCATGCGACCACGTACCGATGACCACGATATCGACGTTAAAACACGGAAGATTCAAGAATTCCTGGCAGAAGGCGACAAAGTCAGGGTCAGCGTTCAGTTCAGAGGAGCTGAAATGCGCCACCCCGATATTGGACGCAAAATGCTAGACGAAATCGCTGAAGTCTTGAAAGGCACCGCAATCATCGAACGCTCCCCTATGATGGAAGGACGCATGATGTCGATGATTGTCTCCCGTGCACCCGGGTGGGAGCCACCTAAGAAACAAGCTCCCGGTGTCAGCAAACGTCAGGCCAAGCATGAACATGCTGCGGAAGATGAGGATACTCCAGCATCTACGCCAGCAGCTACGGAAGTCGCGAGCGCTCCTGCTTCCGAGCCAGTAGCTCCCGAGCCTCAAACGGCCCCGGCCACCCCTGCCGCCAGAACCCGTGAAGTAACCAGCAATGCACAGGAGAGTTAAACGCATACCTCATGCTCCATGCTTGGAATGAGGTTCTTGTGTTTGTAATGGTATTCCACAGATCAGAACGACAGAAATTTCTAAAAAGGATGCAGTCTCAACCGACTGTATCCTTTTTTCTTTCTAAACGTAGATGCCTGAGGCAGGCCTTTTCAGCCTGTTTCGTCCATTCCGGTTGACTTTTCAGGCAGCAGCAACTACGATACACATACTATTACCAGACAATTCTACCAGTCAATTCGTAGACTCCAGGAGTCGTTGAGAAAGATGCCGCCTGCGGCGGCGAGGGAGAGAGTAGGGAAGATGCGGGGAACAGTCCCGCGCCCCATTGTTACCCTTTTTAAATGAACTTTGACGATCCACGAGGACACCGTCAACGAATTGAATGGCTTTGCCATTTAAAGACAATTCCCAACGGCGCTCTCGCGCCTACTGGACGCTTAGCAAGCAAGCAGCTTTGGAAGCTCCCCTGGATGGAGCGATGCAAGCAACAATATTGCTGGATTCACAAGCGCGTTCAGTCAGTGAATTGAATGGCTTGCAAAAAATTTTAAATGAACAAGCAAAATTGCACTTTTGTGTATATGTTCTTAACATCATTTAGGGAGGCTATCGGTGAGTAGCTATGATGATCCTCGCTGGTATGAACAGCCGGGACAACAGGGACAAACAGGTCAACCGCAAGGGCCGAACCAGCAATCCAATGCGGATATTTATAGATCGTATCTGCCACAGGACCAGAACCAGCCCTTTCCATCAGGGCCGGTCTATCTCCCTGATAACCAGAAACCACAAGATTTGAACACCGAGCCTCGCCCCAGACAACGTTCGTTCGGACGCATCTTTGGCCAGGTCGTTGTAGTTGCAGCTCTGATCGTTATCGCCTACATCGGCGGCTGGTTCAGCCATCAGATCTATTCAACCAGCTTTAATGCCAGCGATCAATCACGCTCCTATGCCAACCTCATTCAACAAGCCTGGTTTACAATCGACCAGAATTACGTTGATCGGAAGGCAATTAACTACAAGCAGATGTCCTATCAAGCGATCCAACAAATGGTAGCTGTCCTGAACGATAAAGGCCATACCCGCTTTGAGACCCCTGAGGAGGTCGCCGCCGAAAACCAGCAGCTTAGCGGCAACTATACCGGTATCGGCATCTATCTGCGCCAGAGTACAACGACCAAGCAGTTGTCAGTCATCGCCACGATTCCAGGCTCGCCTGCCGAGAGGGCCGGCTTTAAGCCCAATGACATCCTGCTTGCCGTAAACGGCACTAACGTACAGGGAAAAGACACAGCCTTTGTCAGTAACCTCATCCACGGCGATCCTGGCACCAGCGTCACTGTCAAGATCAAACGGCCCTCAACCGGCCAGACGCTGAATCTTACCGCCATCCGCGCCACGATCAAAGTGCAAAATGTCATTCTGCACTATATTCCTGAAAGCCATATCGCCCATATCCAGGTCGTTCAATTTGCCAGTGGCGTCACAGACCAGCTAAAAGCAGCCCTGACCCAGGCCAAGAAAGACGGCGCGACCAAAATCATTCTTGACCTGCGCGACAATCCCGGTGGCTATCTCCAGGAAGCGATCGATACAGCCAGTCTCTTTATGAAGGATGGCAACGTCCTGTTAGAGCAAGACAGTAAAGGCAACCGCACCCCCTACGCCGTCAATGGCAATCCGCTCGACACCAGTAGTCCGCTGGTCGTCCTCGTCAATGGCAACAGCGCCAGTGCGGCGGAAATCGTCTCCGGCTCCTTGAAGGATAATCACCGCGCAAACCTGATCGGTACCAAAACCTTTGGCACCGGCACGGTCCTGCAACAATTCAAGCTCTCCGATGGGTCCGCCATCCTGCTGGGTACCAGCGAATGGCTCACCCCTAACGGTAATTTCATCCGTGACAATGGGATTACACCCAATATGGTGGTTCCGATAGGAGCACAACAAGCCGAGCTTACTCCCAACGTCGAAAACGAGTCAAAGCTGACGGAAAAGCAGATTCTCGCCGCTGGCGATACACAGCTCAATGCCGCAATTACCTTCCTGAACAAAACAAAATAGCACTCAATAAAAAAGGAACCGGGGTGTAAAAGTTACTCCGGTTCCTTTTTTATGCGATTACCCGACGACCTGTTATCCTCGTACCGCCTGATAATATTTACTCGTCGGCTGATGTCCAAGCAAGGGAGCAATATAGCTGGTAGCCTCAACCAGCTTCTCCAGATCAACGCCCGTCTCAATTCCCATTCCGTGCAGCATATAGAGCAGATCTTCCGTCGCCAGATTCCCGGCCGCCCCAGGAGCGTAAGGACACCCACCAAGACCGCCCGCCGCCGCATCGACGATGCTGATTCCCATCTGAAGCGAGGCCAAGACGTTTGCCAGGGCCGTCCCGCGTGTATCATGGAAATGCACTGCCAGTTGTTCGACTGGAATCTTGCCAGTCGTCAGCAGAAGATTCAGCACCTCAACAACCTGGTTGGGCGTTGCAACCCCTATCGTGTCGCCCAGAGACAATTCCTCAATCCCCAGTTCCAGCAGCGCCTGCGCCACCCACAGCACCTGCTCCGGCTCAACATGTCCGCTGTAGGGACAGCCAAAGACCGTCGAGATATATCCCCGCACGGCGACTCCCTCGCGCTTCGCCAGTTCCACGACCGGACGAAAATTCGCCAGGCTTTCCTCAATTGTTGCATTGATGTTATGTCGAGTAAATTCCTGGCTGGCGGCCGTAAAGACCGCAATCGAGCGCAAACCAGCGGCCAGCGCCCGCTCCATCCCCTTTAGATTGGGGACAAGCGCGGCGAAGCTTGTCGAGCCGGAGGAGGAGCGGGGCAAGCCCGCCATCACCTGCGAGGCATCGCTCAACTGTGGGATCGCACGTGGACTGACAAAGGATGTAGCCTCCACGACCGGAAAACCCGCTTCGACCAACAAAGAGATAAACTTGATCTTTTGCTCGCTCGAAATCACCTGCTTTTCGTTTTGCAGACCATCGCGGGGACCAACCTCAACAACGCGAACCTTGCGTGGAAGCGTCGCAAAACTGGGAACCATTGCTTAAACCTTCTTTCTCAACTATGAAAAAGACACATTGCCCACATGTTTAGCATGTGAACGGCGACTGCGACGTCGCGCGAATAACTGCCGCTGAGAGCCTGTTGTAGCCTGTCCTTGCTCCTCAAGTGGCCGAGCCGACGCTATATTCTGAGGATCAGACATATGCTCATGCTCATCCTGATTGGCATCAAGAGATTCGACCGGAGGCAACGCACCGCTTTCCAGCTCAACCCTGATCCTGGTGATCCGGCGTCCACGCGTGGTCAAGACCGTAAAGCGCATCTGATTATACGTGATCGAATCATCTACAACCGGAATCTTATCGAGTTGAGCATAGAGGAAACCACCCAGGGTCTCATAATCGCGATCATCCAGATCCAGGTACATCAGCGCGTTGAATTCATTGATACTTATCTTGGCATTGAAGATATATTCCTTCTCACTCACCCGCTCGTACAGCTTCTCTTCGCGATCATATTCGTCCTGAATATCTCCCAC
>DASSXK010000262.1:0-6105 GCA_035703945.1 Ktedonobacteraceae bacterium
ATACCTTTTGAATCCGGCAATCCAACCTGTGCCTGGTACCAGGGACTATTCGTGTAGTGGCGATAATAGATGGCAGATTCGGCCTGTTCAAGCGAATGAGCTTGCCTTGGACCGGCAGCGGCGGAGATAACAACGGCTTCAGGATTGCCAGGATTCACGGCCACGCTCCACAAATAGTGATGATTCAGCCCTTTATCAGGCCGATACCAGTGGAGACCACCATCGTCGCTCTGCACAAACCCGTTTCCTGGGCGCATAAAACCATCCCCGGCCGCAGAATATAAACGATCTTTTTCCAGGCGATGCATCACAAGTGTGTGGGTATCAAAAGGGCCATCAGGTTGGCGATCCTCCCAGGTCTGACCTCCATCCAGGCTTCTTATCAATGCTCCCGCCTCAATCGCCGCAAAGACCCTGCCAGGCACCAAAGGATCGGTCGTAATACAGCGGACATGGCTTGTGTGGGGACGAGGCGGAAAGCTCCACTCTGGGGCCGAAGGCAAGCTGCGTAATGCGGAAAGCTCTACCCAGGTATCTCCTCGATTCTCTGAGCGAAAGATGGCGCTTGGCTCTGTGCCAGCGTAAATCACACTGCCTTCTTTTGAACGCTCAGTCGCCGAAAGCTCTACCGACGTGATGGCCTCATTTGTAATGCCCTCGCCCACGGCTTCCCAGGAGGCACCACCATTACGACTGCGCCACAGGCCACGCTCAAACGTTCCACAATAAATCTGATTTAAATGATAAGGGTCCACGGCAACACATTGTACAGCGCTACCTTCCAGGTGAAGATCAACACTCCATTTGCCACTCCGCTGGCCTACAATCGCCAATGCTTGTCGAGTAGCAAGATAAAACTTCGGCATCATGTACTCCTTCTCATATATTGTGTCATTGTTAATGAGGTTGTAAGGGGCTTTGGCTCCTGACCAGGTGGCACCTTATTTAATGAGATTCATTCGAAGATTCTTTAGGCAGAACGTGGAAGATTGACATATGGTTGCTTGCATATTATATACTTTACCATAAGTAAAGTAAAAAACGTTCCTTTAGAAAGCACCACAGATGATACAGGGAAGTAAAATCCGACTCCGCGTAATCAGCCGCGAGGACCTGAGTGAACTTGAGTCCTGGAACAGAAATCTAGAGCTACGCAGCTCCTATAATAACTTTGGACTCCAGCCAACAAATTCATTAGAGCACAGGTTTGCCGATGATGGGCTGATTGGCACCCGCTTTGGCACGCTCCTGGTAGTCTTGCCCGATGGAACGATGGTGGGAGATGTCAGTTATCACCAGGAGCGTTATGGTCCCAACGATGGTAGTACCGCCTATAATATTGGCATTGAACTCATGCCTGACTATAGGGGTAAAGGCTATGGTGTCGAAGCCCAAAAATTGCTCGCGGACTATCTCTTCTCGACCTATCCTGTCATGCGCATCGAAGCCTCAACAGATGTCGAAAATATTCCTGAGCAGCGGGCCCTGGAGAAGGCTGGATTCACACGCGAAGGCGTCATGCGTAAAGCTCAATGGCGCGGCGGTGATTATCACGATATTGTTCTCTATAGCAAACTGCGTGGCGAATAGTAATGAATCACTCACAGCAAAACTGGTGAGCCTCAACGATTAAAGCGCTGAGCGGAGCGCTCTTTCGCCCGCGCCGCCTCTTCATCACGGTTTTTCGGTTCGGCGGACGTTTGAAGCGAATTCAAAAGTCGTTCCGAGATGCGAGCAATCTCCTCAACGGCCTCGTTAAAAGCAGCCTCATTCGCAGCGGAGGGTTTATTATAGCCGCTGATCTTCCGGACAAACTGCAACGAGGCCGCGAGAATCTCTGCTTCGGTGGCTGGTGGTTCAAAGTTATAGAGTGGCTTGATATTTCTGCACATCGTACATTCCCTCTCAGTCCAAACAGTGGACAATAAACCTGCTTCTACCCTACTTCGCATCTATTCTGATTATAGCGAGCAAAACTGGAATATTGCGGCCTATTCTACATCCTCTGTTTGCGCAAGTGGAAGAGTGAACCAGAACGTTGAACCATTGCCAGGAGTACTGTCAATTCCAACTTCTCCCCCATGCATATGCACCAATGATTGGCAGATATTCAAACCCAGACCGAGGCCCGCGCCACCGAGGCCTCGGTGGCCCTCGACCCCTTCAACCTGATAGAATCGTTCCCAGACGCGCTTCTGGGCGGTTTCCGAAAGTCCCGGCCCCTCATCTCGCACCCAGACACGCACAAAGTGGTCTTCTTGTACCAGCCCCACATCCACCGGATCTGTCATAGCTGAATATTTAAGGGCATTGGTCAAATAGTTATTGACAACCTGGGCGATGCGGTCCGCATCCGCATCCACGTATACTTCATCCAGTGCGTCCAAATCCAGCCTGATTGTGCGGTTTGGGGTAACCATCTGTTGATCTTCAACGGCGCGACGGACAATATCCACCATATCGCAGTGTCTAAAGGTTACTGTTAATTTATCAGCTTGAAGACGTGAGGTATCCATCAGATCATCAATCAGGCGGTCCTGAACCTCGATCTGGTGCAGAGCACGTCCGATCAGTATATTCACCAACCCGATATCACTTTCCCTATCAGTGGGACTCACATTAGCGAGACGCATCAGCTTTTTGACACGGCGTTCAGCCAGTTGGAGGTTTCCTTTGATCGCAGTGATCGGAGTACGCAACTCATGGCTGGCGCTGCCAATAAAATTATCCTTACGCTGTTCCAGTTCCTTCTGTTCGGTAATCTCACGACCGATGGAATACAAAATGCCTTCGTCAGGAACAGGCAGAGAGGTCCAGGCAAGCCACTTATAGGTTCCATCCTTGCAACGAAAGCGATTTTCAAAATAGAGAGTTGGAAGGCCGTTCTGAAGCCTCTCTTTCTCCTGGCTGGTGCGCTCGCGATCATCAGGATGCACCCAATCTACGTATGAGCGCCCGATAAATTCTTCCTGGGGATAGCCAAGAATACGTTCAAACGCCGGATTCACTTTTAAGAAATGACCCTCTAGATTGGCCAGGCAGAGGAGGTCCAGCGAGACGGTGAAGAGGCGATCCAGATCCTTACGGGCTCGTACCTGGTCAGTTATATCTACAGCGTGGACAAGAATCCCATCGACCTCGCCTTCTATATTGTAAGAAGGCTGATAGACGAAATTCATAAAGTGATCTTCCATCTTGCCCGTGCCGTCAGGGTCCAAAACGACTTTTATCTCGTCATCTTTATATTCCTGGCCAGTTTGATAGACAGTATCCAGCAGTTCGAAGAAGCCCTGATCTTTCAACTCGGGCAAAGCCTCGCGTATCGGTTTGCCCAGGATATCATCTCGACCAACTACTTGCAAATAAATTGGATTCGCCAATTCAAAAATATGCTCGGGGCCTCGCAGAAGGCAGATTAAAGCCGGAGCTTGCTGGAACAGTGAATAGAGACGCTTACGGGCCCTTTCGGCCTCCATCTTCGCCTGTGTGGTAGCCGCCAGTATAGCCCGCTCGCGGAGCAGGATGGTATTGCGTTCATCTTCAGCCTTCTTTCGCTTGCTGATCTCTTCCTGAGCTGCCTGATACAGGCGAGCATTATCAACAGCGAGGGCCGCCCGTGTTCCAAGGACAGAAGCCAGCTCTACATCATGCTGACCATAATGACGCCCAGAATACGAGGTTGTAAAGAAGGTTAACACCCCCAATACCCGTTGCTGGACCACAAGCGGGATACTCATTAATGAGACCAGTTCCAATTGTTGATTAATAAACTGAAAATGGGACTCAGAGAGGGCAATTTCTCGCATCACAGACTCATCGGTGAAAGATATTACGACGGGGTTCCTCTGGTTCAAGGCTTGAATCACCGGGTGATTGCAGGCTTCAGATCCTGGTACAAACTGTATGGTTTGCTTAAAATCTATCTGAGGCGTCTCGTTACGTCCTTCCCAGGCAACCCGCTGCAACGTTCCGTCAGGCTGAAGGAGATCAAAAAAGCAAAAGTCCGCAAGATATGGAATTGCCAGACTGGCAACTTGTTTAAAGATCTGCTCCACATCAAGAGAGGAACTGAGAATCTGGCCAGCCTCGCTCAGAAAGCGCAACGCTTCTTCTGTCAGCTTCTGCTCAGTAATATCGCGGTTGATTTCCAAAATTGCCTGGGGCAGGCCAGTTTCGGTGCGGAGTAACTTTTGACGGCTCATAACCACTACCTGGCGTCCATCGCGGCAGGTATGACGCAATTCACCTTCCCATATCCCTTTATTTATTAGCTCCAGGTCTACACTCTCACGTGAAATTGGGAACCGGGTCTGAAGTAGTTGATGTGTGACATGGCCTTTGGCCTCTTCAGGGGACCAACCATATAAACGTTCCGCCCCTTTATTCCAGGCTACAACGGTACTCATGGAATCTCGAACCAGGATGGCATCACAGGAGAATTCCACTAAATCGGCGTTTATTTGTTGAGAGAAAAGGTCTTGCTGGCCAACTTCAGTTCCTTGTTCCTCGGTAGGGGGGATCTCTGGCTCCGGAGAAGGCGGGCTGGAGTGATGTTGGTGCATAAAATCCTGGAAATCATTTACGTCAATCCGATAGCCTGCACGTCCCAGAGCTTTCCCTTTCAGGACACCTTTACGCAGCCAACGGCGAACCGTATCCACCGTGACTTCAAGCCGTAAAGCAATATCTTGCACAGTGAGATAATGATCCATGCTCTTTCCCTTTTTCTCATCAATAATTTTAAAATATTCTAACACATGTGTTCATATGTGTCTATTTACTTTTACATGACATAAACGCACCGATGAAGAGGCATAAATAGAACAAAAATTTAATAATAAAAGGAAAAATTGCTCAAATCTGTGCTTAAAATTGAAAGCGTCCTGAGGAAATGACAAAGTCACACTGTTCACTTAAAGCTCAACAGTAAAATCAGGTAAACAAAGAAGGTAGTGGAGACAAAGAGGACAAAAGGGCTATCTGCTTAAAATAAAGAGGAGCAGTAATAGATCCTGCTCCTCAACTGTGAGCCTACATGTTATAAATTTCGACCGGCTCAACCTGGTCAGCCAGTTCAAAGCCGAAGACGCGGGCAAAGAAGTAGCTCTCCGCCTCAAATGTCCGTTTGATATTTTTAGCCATGCGGAAACCATGCCCCTCACCTTCGTAGGCAATATAGGCCACAGGCAATTTATTCTCGCGTAGCACGTTGACCATGAGTTCGGACTGATCAGGAGTAACCACCCGGTCATCCAATCCCTGGAAAAAGATCACAGGACAGGAGATCTGGTCTGCATAGAGAATAGGAGTGCGCTCTTTGTAAACATCCTCCATCTCTGGATAAGGACCAACCATACTATCCATGTAGCGTGACTCAAACTTATGTGTATCTCTTGCCAGCGCGGCCGGATCGCTGACCCCAAAATGGCACCCTCCGGCATTGAAGGTTTTGTGGAAAGCTAAGGCGCACAATGTGGTATAACCACCCGCGCTACCTCCTTTGATCGCCAGGCGTTTCGGATCGACCAGACCTTTCTCCACCAGATATTTTGCACCATTGATACAGTCATTTGTATCCACAATTCCAAACTGTCCATTCAAACGCTGACGATAGGTTCGACCATAGCCGGTACTTCCGCCATAATTGACATCGAGGACAGCAAAGCCCCGGCTGGTCCAGTATTGGGTAGACAGAAGCAAGGCATTCGTTGTCGCAGATGTTGGGCCACCATGGCTGATGACAAGCAAGGGCGGAAGCTCCCCCTCCGGAGCCTGCTGGTTGGCATTGCGCGGAGCATAATAAAAGGCATAGGCGGTCAAACCATGCTCGGTCGGAAACTCAATCGCTTCTGGAACCGAAAGCGAGGCCTTATCAAGTATCAGGTTGCTATTACGACGCACGACCTCTAGCTGATTAGTTGCCAGATTCAATTCAATTAGCGAGGTAAATTCGGTCGGGGAAGAGGCCAGGAAGGCAGCTCGCTCGCCCGAAACAACCATCATATTATAGTTTGTATAAGGCAGTTCCAACGGCTGTGCCTCACCATTGCCGCTATTAAGCCGGACAAGATGTCCCTCGCCGTTCTCCTGATAGATACAAATCAG
>DASSXK010000299.1:0-7548 GCA_035703945.1 Ktedonobacteraceae bacterium
ATGATGAGTATTCCCTCGGTCAAGGCAATGGAGATTGGTGCAGGCTTTGGAACGACGAAGACCACCGGCTCACATGTTCATGATGTTCTGCGTCACAGTGAGTCCGCTGGTTGGTCGCATCTTACCAATAATGCAGGTGGGATCGAAGGTGGAATTTCAAATGGCGAGCCGATCGTCGTACGTGTTGGAGTAAAGCCGATTCCTTCCCTGGCTCATCCCCTGCCTTCGGTTGATCTGGCAACCGGTGAAAATATTGATCAAAGCCGCTATGAACGCAGCGATGTTTGTGTGGTGCCGGCCGCTGGAGTGGTGGGTGAAGCCATGCTGGCAATCGTCCTGACAGAAGCCTTGCTTGAGAAATTTGGAGGCGATAGTTTAAGCGAGCTGAGCCGTAATTATCACTCGATGCTTGCTGCACAGCAAAAGCAAGCTGATTCTAACAAATAATAATTTAATCAAGCGATGATTTGTAAAATGTTCATATGTCACACTTCGTCTATTTGCTTGTCAAGCTTCCTTTAAGGATGTTACACTTCTCCTGAATGAGAACGTCGTTTTGGTAAAGCAGAGGATGCGAGTTAGATGAACATTAGCTCAAACATACGTAAACTCACAAATTTATTTGTGTTGCTCTTTGTTGCGCTTAGCGCGGGCCTCGTCTACTGGCAGGTGATTGTCGCGCAGCCAGTGACGGCGAACATCAAGAATGGCCGCCACTGTCAGAGCGACGCGGCTCCCAAACGCGGACGTATCCTTGATCGAAACGGGGTCGTGCTCGCGTACTCAAAACCCGCAACAGGACTAAAAAGAGGCAGCCTCTGCGGCTACCAGCGCTTCTATACCGATCCACAACTGGCAAGTGTGCTTGGTGTCTATATCGGCCCTTTATTTTTGAGTTCGGGGATTGAGCATAGCTATAATGACTATCTCAGCGGCCAAGTGGGTGTGACCAAATTCAATAATAGCTTGAACCAGATACTGCATCGGCCACCAGTCGGTGATGACATCTACCTGACGATTGATGAGCGTATTCAGAAGATTGTTGAGAAGGCTTTTGATACGCCTTATAAAGTTGATAATTTTCAAACATTTGCTTCGGATAAGGGTTCGGTGATTGTGACTGACCCCAAAACGGGTGAGATCCTGGCGATGTTGAGTCGTCCGGGCTATGATCCCAACCGCTTTGCTTCACTGGACAACGATTACATTAATCAGATAGACCACGATCCAACCCAGCCGAATCTGAATCGCGCTACGAGTGGTCTGTATGTGCCAGGATCAACCTATAAGGCTGTGACGTTAATGGCGGCCCTGGATTCTGGTTCTTCTCAGTTATCCGATCCTTTCTATAATGATCCTCCAGGGAGCACTGAGGCCCAGCAGCGTCCCCAGGCAATTCAAACGCGGATTGGTGGTGAGCCGTTTGGCCCTAATGGCAATAACCTGGCAATCGGAGGGAGTTTGCCGTCTTTTCCGATTAACCTGGATTCCGCCTTTAGCCATTCAGATAATATTGTTTTTGCCCAGGTAGGAGCCAAAATGGGTGCGCAGAGCTGGTTGGATTATAACCAGCGTTTTGGGGTAGGAACAAACAATATCAAGTTTGACCTGCCCGTCGCGCAAAGCCGGGTGAACGATCCAGGTCAATCAACCTTGAGCGTGAATCAGTTGGCGGAGAACTCATTTGGTCAGGGGAAGGACTTTGTGACGCCGTTCCAGATGTCTCTCTTTGATGATGCGATTGCGAACAATGGAACCTTGATGCAGCCTCAACTTATCTCAAAGATTGTTGATCCGAGTGGAGCGACCTTGCGGTCTCTGAATCCAGCGGAAATAGGCACCCCGATCAAGGATACGACCGCCAGCCAGGTTCGCGATGCGATGTATGGTGTGGCGCAGTGCGGTTCGGGTCGCTTCGGTTTTGCAACGACAGACGCGGCAGCCTTAAACCAATCACCCTGGCAGATCATTGCCAAGACCGGTACCGGCCAGCTTGATAATGGCCCCGCGCAGGGCTGGATGTTCACTCAGGCTCCTTATACCAATCCAATCCTGTCGATTGTCGCGATGAAGGAGAATTCTGGTGAAGGCGGCCAATCTACCGGTATTATGATCAGGCCGATGTACGATCAGATTTTCCGTGATGTCTACAAGTTGCAGCCTCCCACCGCCGCTCCTCAGGGTGATTATACGAACGGCTATTGCCAGAAAATGGGTTTGTTGCCTCCGGGATTGTAGGTTGCAGCCTGTCACAGATCGTTCACAATCAAGGGTCAGGTAAAAATACCTGACCTTTTTCTTCTGCTTTCGTAGCCAATTCTTGTGATATATTTTTACTGTACTTGTCTCTGGGCAGTGTTAAGTAAAGGTTAAATTTATGTCAGAGCTAAGGAAAAAATATAGCGGAAGTATCTATAGTGATTTGGAGAAGCGTTTTCTCGTTCCCTGGCAAGGGATTCGCCAGTTGGCGCTGGCCCCCTTTGTAAAGATTTTGCTGCGCCTGGGAGTGACTGCTGATATGCTTTCTTTTACATCGGCAGGATTGGGAGTAGGTTTTTTTCTCCTGGTGAATGTCAATTTTGTGCTGGCCTTCTGGCTGCTGATTGGCTCGATTATCCTGGATGGTCTGGATGGCGTCGGTGCACGTCTGATGGGCAAATTGACGACACGTGGCGCTTTTACTGATATGTTCTGTGACCAGGTCGTCGTGGTTTTTAGCGTCGCTGGTCTCGTCTGGTATGGGCTGGTAAATCCCGTCCTGGCGATCCTTTTTGTCTATGTCTATACTGCCCTGGTAACATTTCTAGTGATCCACAAGTTATTGCAGGTCTCCTCTTTTGGACTGGTGCGACCCAGCCGCATGTTGCTGTATGCCTTTATCGCCCTTTATTTTTTCTTGAAAGTCAACTGGTTGAATTATCTACTTGCCTTCTACATGTTGACACTGCTCCTGGTCGTGGTGAGTTTCTGGAAGCTCAGGAAGAGCATGTAGGGCTTCAAAAACGCGTGGCATCCAGGTTGAGATAGTTGAAGAGGGATGAAACCATAGAATCTCTCTATGCTTGTTATGCAGCAAAAAGCCCGCAATATGCTGATAAATAGTGACTTATGGAATCCTCTGATAACACACCTTAGCTATCTGCTTGTCAAGCCTTGTTTAGGAGTGTTACACTTCGCTAGAATAAGGAAATAGTTTCGGTAAAGCAGAGGATGCGAGTTGGATGAACATTAGCTCAAACATACGTAAACTCACAAATTTGTTTGTGATACTCTTTATTGCGCTTAGTGCTGGTCTGGTTTACTGGCAGGTGATTGTCTCACAGCCGGTGACAGCGAATATCAAGAATGGCCGCCACTGCCAGAGCGATTCTGCCCCCAAACGCGGACGTATCCTTGATAGGAATGGAGTTGTGCTTGCCGTTTCCAGGCCGGTTACGGGAACGGGAAAAGCTAGCTTGTGCGGTTGGCAGCGATATTATACCGATCCGCAACTGGCGAATGTGCTTGGGACATATATCAGCCCCTTCTTTTTAAGTTCGGGGATTGAGCGTTCCTACAATAACTACCTTAACGGCGATATGGGTGTGACCAAATTTTCCAACAATCTGAATCAGGTACTGCATCGGCCACCAGTCGGTGACGACATTTACCTGACAATCGATATACGCATTCAGAAGATTGTTGAGAACGCCTTTAATACGCCTTATATCGTTGATAATGATCATACATTTGCTTCGGATAAGGGCTCGGTGATTGTGACTGATCCCAAGACTGGCGATGTGCTGGCGATGGTCAGCCGACCGGGCTACGATCCCAACCGTTTCGCGGCGTTGGATTTGCAGTATATTGATCAAATTAACCATGATCCAACTCAGCCAAACCTGAATCGTGTCACCAGTGGACTCTACGTGCCGGGATCGACCTATAAGGCTGTGACATTAATGGCAGCCCTCGATTCAGGTGCTTCGCAATTGTCAGATCAGTTCTATGATGATCCTCCGGGCACCACTCAGGCGGCGCAGCGTCCCCAGGCCATTCAAGCGCAGGTCGGTGGTGAGACGTTTGGTCCTTCAGGTAATAACCTGAATCAAGGTACCAATTTTCCAATCAATCTGGCTTCCGCCTTTAGCCATTCAGATAATATTGTTTTTGCCCAGGTAGGAGCCAAAACGGGTGCACAGAGCTGGTTGGATTATAACCAGCGTTTTGGGGTAGGAACAAACAATATCAAGTTTGACCTGCCCGTCGCGCAAAGCCGGGTGAATGATTCAGGCCAATCAACCTTGAGCGTGAATCAGTTGGCGGAGAACTCATTTGGTCAGGGGAAGGACTTTGTGACGCCGTTCCAGATGTCCCTCTTTGATGATGCGGTCGCAAACAATGGAACCTTGATGCAGCCTCAACTGATCTCAAAGATTGTTGATCCAAGTGGGGCGGCCTTGCGAACCGATGCTCCGCAAGAGATCGGCACCCCGATCAAGGATACGACCGCCAGCCAGGTTCGCGATGCGATGTTTGGTGTGGCACAGTGTGGATCGGGTCGCCTGGGTTTTGCGACGACAAGTGCCGCGCAATTAAACCTCTCACCCTGGCAGATTATTGCCAAGACCGGCTCTGGTCAGGTAGGTGGTAACGCTGCCGCCCAGGCCTGGATGTTCACGCAGGCTCCTTATACCAATCCACGTTTGTCAATTATCGCAATGAAGGAGAATGCTGGTGAGGGTGGTCAGTCTGTTGGTCTTATGATCAGGCCGATGTACGATCAGATCTTCAGTCAGGTCTATAAGATGCAACCTCCAGCCCCGGCTCCCCAGGGTGATTATACGAACGGCTATTGTGAGAAAATGGGATTGGCACCGTAAAAATGCTAACCCGGATTGTTTACAGCAAAGGTCAGGTATTTGATTACCTGGCCTTTGTTTTATTCTTCGAGGATTGCGGACACTGCGTCTGACGTGTGACTATGGGCGGCTTCGCGCTTTTTCCAACATTCGTCACAATAGCCTGAAATGACGAGTTCCAGGGTCAGGCTGTGAAATTGATACTGATGTTGGATCTGTTGATGCAGGTCGCCAAGCAGGTTTTCTGCGAGGTGAACCATTGTCTTACAATCGAGACAGACGAGATGATGATGGGCCGGTCCTTCGGCCGATTCATAATGTGATGGCTCGTTTGGAAGATGATTTTCGCGGATCAGCCCCAGTTCTTTGAGGAGATCCAGATTGCGATAGATGGTCGAGAGGCTGACATATGGGTTGCGTTCCTGTACTCGTTCGGCGATTTGTTCAATACTCAGATGCCCGTTTGCTTCATTGATGACGCTTAAGATCATGTGTCTCTGTGGAGTAAGTCTGTAGCCGCGTTTCCTCAGTCTCTCATTCATAATATTTTGTTGCTGCATCCTGCGACCTCTGTTCTGTCTGGTGTAAGGGTTTCATATTTGTTATCCTAACATCGAGAGTAACAGGCGTCAACGCGTATTCCCTGCTCCTCTTCCCCTGGCTGGCTTGTACCAATCCTCGCGTTGCTGTTATACAATAGAAAGTGACGTTTTACAGGGACCATTATTCTAGAGGATGCATACTATGACAGTTTTCCAATCCTGGCGCTCATCCCTCGATCCTGAGCGCGTTATGAGCGTCACCGTGACTCGCTGGCAAGAGCAAAATTCTCACCAGCGCGAAGATCAAGTCACTGTTGAAGAGCCGCTTGAGGTGCGCATTGCTGGTCGTAGTCTGGCGGTAATTATGCGTACGCCGGGCCATGATCATGAGTTGGCTGCTGGTTTCCTGTTTACTGAGGGTATCATCCATAGATCCGCCGAGCTTTTGAAGATCGAAGATGCCTCCGATAAGGATGGTCTCCCGTTGGCAAACGTTGTCAATGTCACGCTTGAGCCGGAGCTGGCCGCTGCCGCCTGTTCCGTGCCTGCGGAGGGTTCAACGACGGCCTTCGATCGACATTTCGCGGTCTCCTCAAGCTGTGGACTGTGTGGCAAAAATAGTATCGCCGATCTGATGGTCTCAACTCCGCCTCTAGAGCCTGATAGCCTGCAAATCTCTGCCCAACTTGTGTATGAGCTACCGGACCGTTTGCGCGAGGCGCAGGATGTTTTTAGCCATACCGGCGGCCTCCACGCAGCCGGGTTGTTTGATACTGCCGGTCGGTTGCTTCTGCTGCGCGAGGATATTGGACGACATAACGCCGTCGATAAAATTATCGGACGCGGCTTGCTTGAGAATACTTTACCCTACAGGCAATCAATATTGATGGTCAGTGGGCGAACTTCTTTTGAGATTATCCAGAAAGCTCTGCTGGCAAGGATTCCCTGCATTGTCTCGATTTCGGCTCCCTCCAGCCTGGCGGTTGAACTGGCAGAGAGTAGCGGGATCACGCTGGTTGGTTTCTTACGTGGCAACCGCATGAATGTCTATACTCACCCGGAGAGGATTGTTTTTCCCGCTTAAGCAGTCCTACCTTCAGGCTGGCTGAATTCTCAGGCGAGCCGCGAGGGTGATGGTTCCAGACCTTTCTCCAGCGGGAAGCGCGTACCTCTTACGCCTGAAGAGGACAAGTGGAGATACATTGAGGCGTTCAGCTATACATCATTATTGAAATACGGTATAATTTGGCCTATGCAAAACGATACAATAGCAGCGATTGCTACACCTCCAGGTGTAGGTGGAGTGGGGATTATTCGTGTGAGCGGAGAAGAGGCTTTTGCCTGTGTCTTACCTCTATTTCGCCGTCCCAATGGTCGGACCGATCTTCCTCCCTCTCACATGTTAACCTACGGACATATTGTTGACCCGGCGACCTCCGAGCTTCTTGATGAGGTGCTGGTGGCTTTCATGCGTGCTCCACGCTCCTATACAAGCGAGGATGTCGTTGAGATCCAGGGGCATGGTGGTCCGCTGCTTTTGCAAAGGATCTTGCGAACCGTGCTGGCTCAAGGTGCTCGCATGGCCAATCCGGGCGAGTTTACACTGCGTGCCTTTCTTAATGGCCGCCTTGACCTGGCTCAGGCCGAGGCGGTAATGGACCTGATTGGCTCGCAGACTGATGCCGGTCGCCGTCTGGCTATGCAGCAATTTCGAGGGCGCCTGTCAGAGCAGGTTGAAGAGGCCAGGACCGCGATTCTTGGGGCCCTGGCTCGTATTGAGGCCAGTATCGATTTTCCCGAAGAAGATGTTCCCACGCCTCAGGCAGAGGAGCTGACTCCGCTGGTTGCCCTTGCTCAGCAACAGGTGGCGGCGCTGTTACGCGGCTCAGATCAGGGAAGACTGTATCGGCAGGGTCTGCGCATTGCGATTATCGGCCGCCCAAATGTTGGGAAGTCGAGCCTCTTAAATGCGCTTCTACGAACCGAGCGGGCGATTGTGACACCGATCGCCGGTACCACACGTGATACGGTTGAAGAGGTCGTAAACCTGCGTGATATTCCCCTGCACCTGATCGATACGGCGGGCATCACACCGACCGATGATCCTGTCGAGATTGTAGGTGTTCAACGCAGTCGCGCTGCGGCTGAGACTGCCGATATTGTCC
>DASSXK010000359.1:0-9893 GCA_035703945.1 Ktedonobacteraceae bacterium
CTTCAAGCAGCCAGTCATTGAAGATTCAATATCTGGCTGCTTTATTATGTGGCTCAATTAGAAATGCATCCATAACAGGCGACTGGCGTAAACACTAAAAAAAAGAGTACACTATCTAAAAGGAAGTTTTGGGGCGTCTGAATAAATAAGGTCCCTATATCACACAAAGGTCATCAATAGGAGAATTAAAAGATAATGGCAAAAGCAACCTGGAATGGTGCCACCCTGGCTGAAAGCGATCAGTGCATCGTCGTTGAAGGAAATCTCTATTTTCCACCCAATGCGGTTCAACGTCAGTACTTCAAAGAGAGTGCAACCCACACGACCTGCCCCTGGAAAGGTCTGGCCAGCTACTACACAGTCGAAGTCGACAATCAAGAGAATAAGGATGCCGCCTGGTTCTATCCCACACCCAAAGAAGCTGCCGGTAACATAAAAGATTATGTGGCTTTTTGGCACGGCGTAAAGGTTGAAAAATAGACATCTATCGTCATCAAAAACAATCGAGGCAGAGGAAACTTAGTTCCTCTGCCCCTTTTTATGTATCCCTCAATACCTCTTAACGATAGACTTTTATGAGTAGCACACTCTTCCCAGACCGGATACAGCCTCCTCAAATGCTATACTTAGCTTATTCCCAGTTTCATGGATGTATGCTAGACATTAAAAGGGGTTGTACTATGGCAGAACAAACCACTTACTATGATGCGATCATCATCGGCGCGGGACATAATGGACTTGTCGCCGCCGGCTACCTGGCACGCGCCGGAAAAAAGGTGCTGGTGCTGGAACAACGCGACCGGGTCGGAGGGGCCTGCACGCTTGAAGAACCCTTTCCCGGTTTCACAATGTCACCCTGTGCCTACGTTGTTAGCTTGCTCAGGCCAGAGATTATTCGAGATCTTGAACTGAAACGGTTTGGCTTTGAGGCCTATGTCAAAGATCCTCAGATGTTTGTGCCATTCCGAGATGGCAACTACCTGGCTTTGCGGGCCAGCACCGCTCAGACCGTTGAGGCAATCGAAAAATTCTCTCCCCACGATGCCACGGCCTATCCAAAATTCCTGAATTTCTTCGATCGCGCATCCGACATCCTCAATCCTATTTTGCTGGAAGAACCACCCAGCGTTGCCGAGCTGGCGGCCCGCTTCCAGGGTAAGGACGAAGAGATCTATCGCTATCTGATGTTTGGCAACCTCTATGATATGCTAGGGGATTATTTCGAGTCGGATTATATGCGAGCGGCCTTCGCCGGTCAGGGTGTCATCGGCAGCTTTATTGGACCCAAATCGCCCGGTTCGGTCTATGTGCTCTGGCACCATATGTTTGGCGAAGTCAACGGCGAGCGCGGCATGTGGGGCTATGTACGCGGCGGCATGGGTCGGATCAGTTTTGCCCTGGCAGCTTCGGCCGAGTCACAGGGCGCTGTTATCCGAACGAATGCTCGCGTCCAGAGCATCCTGATCCATGATGGCCGTGCCGAGGGCGTGCGACTGGAAAATGGCGAGGAGCTGCGAGCGATGTCAGTGCTCTCAAATGCTGATCCCAAACGAACCTTCTTACAATTCTGCCAGAATGCCAATCTGGACAAGGATTTTCTGAGACGGATCGAACGCTTCAAAACTGAGAGCGCGGTCATCAAGCTGAACATCGCCCTCAAAGAGCTACCCAACCTGACCTGTCTGCCTGGTACAGAGCCCGGCCTGCCACATGGCGGATCTTTAGAGATCAGCCCAACCCCGGACTATGTCCAGGAGGCTTATGAGGATGCCGCACGTGGCGAGCTTTCCAAACATCCGTATATCGAGGCCTATATGCAGTCCGCGACCGATCCCTCGGTGGCTCCGGAGGGCAAGCATACGATTTCGATGTTCTGTCAGTACGCTCCTTATCATCTTAAGGGCCAGCAGTGGTCTGAAGAGCTCAAAAATGAGATGGCGGATCGCATTATTGCGACCCTGACCGAGTTTGCTCCCAATTTCGCGGATGCTGTGATTGATCGGCAGGTACTCAGTCCGGTCGATATTGAGCAGCGTTACGGGCTGACCGATGGCAATATCTTCCAGGGTGAGATTACGCCGGACCAGCTTTTCTCGTTCCGTCCCACTCCTGAATGTGCCCGCTATCGTACGCCTGTCACAGGTCTCTACCTGTGTGGCTCTGGCTCCCACCCCGGTGGTGGCGTCATGGGCGCACCCGGACACAACGCGGCCAGAGCGCTGCTGAAAGATTGGCCTTTATAAGCTCTCGTAACAACCTGACACGATAGATAGAGGGGCAAGACCATTACGAACCTTGCCCCTCCATCGTGAAAAGTTATTTAAGAACGCTGCTGCTCGTTATCGAGGGAATCCAGCATGGCTCGAATAAAACCGACCGCGACAAAGACCCAGTCGAAGGAGCCGGTCCAGGCCACCCATTCCTTCTGCGTCGGCCAGCCGGGCTTATAGCGAGGAATCAGGTCTTTTGGCATCGCCACCTCCCACTTCGTGCCCTCACCCAAACCGCCGGGCGTCATCCGCACGTTGATATTAAACATATTCTCGTTGGGAAGGTTCTGCTTCCAGTCAGGCAGGCGCTTCAGAAAAGATTCTCGCCGCCACAAACTAAAAATGGCCGGGTCCTCGGGCGAACCGCTTGCCGATCGTTTCAGCGTGACAACCTGCCCCACGACGGCCGAACGCTCCCACTCCGGAAAACGCAGGGCGACCGCGTAGCGGTACTCGTCCAGTCCAAGCGTCGTGATCGTGCTACGATAACCATCGCGCTCAAACTTGCGCTCAGAATCGCGCTGCCAGACACGCACCAGAGCATCCAGCCGCTTCTTCTTATCGGCTTCGCTCAGTTCGGCATAGGGGCCAGTATTCGGAGGATAATCACTGTTTGGTTGCATCGATTGCGGTCTTTCTACATCTGTATTATGGACAGGGATAGATTGCCTCTAAGCCCGGTGGAAAATAGGCGATCAGCCAATCGCGAAGATCTTCTGCCAGCGGAGCTACAAAGGTCGTGAACTCATTTGTTGGATAACTACGCAAACCCAAACTAAAGGCATGCAGAAATTGGCGGGTCAGCGCGGCGGCGGCTGTCCCAACCTCGGTCGGGGGTGCATAGATTGGATCGCCAACGATCGCCCAACCCGCTGCCGCCAGGTGTGCTCGAATCTGATGGGTGCGCCCCGTAATCGGTCGAACCTCCAGCAAAACGAATCCCCCCGCACGTGCCAGGACCCGGAAGGTTGTCAGGGAGTCCTGTCCATCGACTCCCACGATACAACGGCGGCGATCATCTGGATCGCGTCGCAGCGGACCCTCCAGCGTGAACTCGTTCAGATTCTCGTCCTCAAGCTCAAGGGCGGGCAGGTCATGCGAAAGCGCACCGTCTGTCTGGTGAATTAAAAGCGGTGTACGTGGCGTAGCCCAGTCCGGCGCTCCTTGCCTCACGACTGCCAGGTAGCGTTTCTCGATTGTATGAGCATGAAACTGCGCCACCACGTGACGCCGGGCGTTCTCTGTCCTCGCCAACGCCACCACTCCGGAAGTATCTTTATCCAGGCGATGCAGCAGGCAAGGGCGAGGCAGCAGACCATTCTCTTTCACAAGGCGCTCGCGTCGCCGTTCACGCAGCATCACCCGGACAAGTTCGGGGGCACCCCGCCAATCAGGATCATCCACCAGTTCAGGCGGGGTCCAATCATCACGCTCTTGCCCTTCAAGATACGTAAGCAGGCTATCCCACATGGTGCCGTCGGCATGCTTATAGGTGGGGTGAATCACCAGGCCCGCCGGTTTATTTACGATCAGCAGGTTGTGATCCTGGAAAATAATGCCAATTTCAACAGAGTTCATGCTCGAAGTATAGAGGCCTCAGTAAGACCCGTCAACCATTAAGCCCCGGCGTATGTCACAATCAGGTCAGTAATGTAACCAAGCAAGAAGCCCAGCAATAGCCCCCACATGACGATTGAAGGTGATCTGAAGCGTTTCGCCACCCCCAGCAATTCTGTGACAACATAGAGGATAGCGCCTGCTGCCAGCGCCAGACTGAAGATAAAGACCTCTGGCGAATGGAAAACTATGCCAGTAATCGTTCCAAGGAAGGTTGGGCCACCACCAATCAATCCCAGCAGGGCAATAAATTTCCAGGTGATCTTCTGACCTGTCAGTGGACCCGCAATCCCAAAGCCCTCGGTCATATTATGCAGGCCAAAGCCGATAATCAGCACCGTCGCCAACTGAATCTCGCCAGCAGCCGAGGATTGACCAATCGCCAGACCTTCGGAGAAATTATGCAAGCCAATCCCGATTGCGATCAGCAAAGCAAGCATCTGGGGAGCAAGCTCCACACCACGCGACTGTTGAATAACTGAGGCCGGTCGTGCCTCTTGCTCAGGCATTGAAGCAGACGAGCCGCGAGAACCGGCAGCCACCGGCTGAGGAATCGCAACCGGGACAACGGCCTCAACCCCTGCCAGCTTGACTTCCTTACCAACTCTCATCCGGTACGCCACAAATTTATTGAAATACACCAGCCCAATTGAGCCGATCCCCAGCCCCAGGACCATCAGAATTAGATCCAGCACAAATGTGCCTGTTCCGGTATGATGCAAGTGCATCTCGCTCAGGGCGGCGGTAATTGGTTCGCTTGCCTTCCCAACAACATCATAGAGTAAAAATACCAGCACGCCGGTCGCGAACATACTGGCAAAATTCTTCATTCCCTGGGGAGCCGTTTTGAGGAAAGCGAGAGGTAAGCCAAAATAAATTGTCAGCCCGGCAAAGGCTCCCAACAAAATAATCGTCTGAGTGGGCACAGCAATCTCCCTTATCAATAAGCTTCTCTATAGAGGTTAGAGAAGCTTCGGCCATTCCACAATGCACGATCCCTACAAGCGAGGTACCCGGTCAGCAGTTTGTCCTAAGCTCTAACACACTACAGTTATATCCAACTAATCTTGTCAGATATTAGCATAACCTAACAAACTGAGTCAAGGGTCATACCAACACTAAAAGTCACAACTTTGTGAGGCTTTTATATGGTAACCTTAACCATAGAATCTCTTATATTTGCCCTGACGCTGAAAGGAGGCACCATCCTTGGCTATATCTGCACACCCCCCTGTCGAAGTAACAGAACTGCGAGCCGACGTGTTGGTCATTGGTGCCGGTCTGGCGGGCCTGACGGCGGCCAGTATCCTCACCCGATCCGGAATCGAGGTTCTCGTCGTCGAAGCGCGTGAGCGCGTTGGTGGTCGAACCTGGACCCAACCAGCAAACAATGGTCTCCTCCTGGATCTCGGGGGTCAATGGATCGGCCCCAGCCAGCACCGTATCGCGGCTCTGGCGGAATCGCTGGGCCTGACCACCTTCCCCACCTATGATACAGGTCTGAACATCGAATATCGGGCGGGAACCCGCAACACCTACAGCGGAGCAATTCCCACTTTCGATCCCATTACCGCGCTCGATACCGTCGAAGCGATGCTCGAACTCAACCTGATGGCCAATGAAGTCCCCCTGGATGCTCCCTGGGAGGCCGAGAAAGCCCTGACCTGGGATTCACAGACCTTTGGCAGTTGGATCGAGCAGAACATCCAGAATCCTAACGTACGCACGCTGCTGGAACTGGCAACGCAGGCGGTCTTCTCGACCGAGCCACGTGACCTCTCCCTGTTGCACGTCCTTTTCTATACACATTCCGGTGGTAGCCTCAACGAACTTATCAGCGTCACCCGTGGAGCACAGGAAAGCCGCTTCCATGCAGGGGCCCAGAGTATTTCAAACCGATTGGCCGAAACGCTTGGCGAACGTGTGATCCTCAATTCGCCAGTTCGCGCGATTCACTATAGCTCCAACGGGGTTCAGGCTGCGCTTGCGGGAAAAACGCTGCGGGCCAGGAAAGCGATTATCGCCATCTCTCCCACGCTGGCCGGGCGCATCGACTATCAGCCAGCTCTACCGGGCCTGCGAGACCAACTGACCCAACGGATGCCAATGGGCACTGTAATCAAAATCCAATGCATCTATCAGACGCCTTTCTGGCGCAAAGAGGGTTATTCTGGTCAGGCCACCAGCGATACCGGCGCGGTCCGGATCACCTTTGATAACTCGCCTGAGGATGGAAGCTCTGGTGTGCTGCTCGCCTTCATCGAAGGAGATCAGGGGCGCATCTGGGGAGCTGCGAGCACCGAAGATCGACGAGCCGCCGCGCTGGACAACCTGACCCTTTATTTTGGCGAGCAAGCCCGGCAACCAATCGAATACATGGAAGTGGATTGGGCTGGCCAAGAGTTCTCGCGAGGTGGCTACGCTGGCTATATGTCACCGGGCGCCTGGACCAGCTATGGTAAAGCCCTGCGCGAACCTATCGGCCCGCTTCACTGGGCCGGAACCGAGACGGCGACCGTCTGGAACGGCTATATGGATGGGGCCGTTCAATCAGGAGAGCGAGCCGCCGCCGAAGTACTCGCAGCCCTGCAAGGAGGCAGCTAACAGTTCTCTGGGGGCTGGCGAACGTCGTATAAAGCCGTGCGCTGGCCTGCTGAAATTGTTCACGTCCTTCCAAGCTCATCCCCTTTGCTGATTCGTCCGGTATACGACTATTCTCGTACAATCTGAAATTTAACGGGCCTCTCATTTGTTAAAAAAGAAGATACTATTTGCTGGTAACAACTTCTCCAGGTTGCGGCAGGCGGGTATAATCTCACGCAAGCCATGATGAAAAATAACCTGATCTGGCAGATATTATCCAGGCAGATAAAGAAATCACAAATTTCGTGATACAATAGTTATATACACGATGTAATAGATAGAACATCCAGGTTCAGTCGAATCGTTGAAAATATCAATATTCATTTCAACAACACGTGTCATTCCAAAACTCCCTGCAAGGTAGATGTGGAAAATTGGATTGGAAGTGCCAGCTTGCAGCTTCATAAATATCCCCGCATTGCACAGACTGGTATGACAATTCTGTAATAAGGGGGAAAAGAGGTACATCTATGTCGACAATACAATATCATTCAGAGCCACAACTACGCAATCCCATCATCATTGCAGCTTTTGCAGGCTGGAACGATGCAGCGGACGCCGCGACAACCGCTGTCAAATTTCTTATCGACAAATGGAAACCAACCAAAGTTGCCGAAATTGATCCTGAAGAGTTCTTTATCTTCACAGAAACTCGCCCAACGATCAAACTTTCTAATGGAATTCAGCGCTCGATCGTCTGGCCTTCCAGCAACTTTTTTGCCTATGAGCTGCCAGAGGAAGAGCGGGATATACTGCTCTATATTGGCGTTGAGCCACAATTGAAATGGAAAACGTTTACTAATACCTTCCTGGAAGTTTGCAAGCATTTCAATGTGTCCGAAACCATCCTGATGGGTGCGCTGCTCGCCGATGTCCCCCACTCGATCACGGTCCCAATCTCCGGCTCCTCTCCCGATGACGGACTCAAAGAGCGCCTGCAAGAAATGGATGTTCTGCAATCACGCTACGAGGGTCCAACCGGGATTATCGGCATCTTGCAGGAAGCCAATCGCCGCGCAAGTATTCCGGTCGCCAGCTTATGGGCATCAACGCCTCATTACCTGGCTGCGACCCCCAATATTAAGGTGACGGCGGCTCTGCTGACCTACCTGAATACCTTCCTGTCACTCGGTCTGGATCTCAACGAGCTTCAAAATGACGCGGTTCATTTTGAGGAGCAGATCACGGCCCTGGTTGCCCGTGATCCTGAGGCCAGCGCCTATGTGCGCAAGCTGGAAGAACAACTGCGCGAAGACGATGAAGATGACGACGACAACGATAACGACAACGAAGAGGCCGAGGATGAAGCTCCGAAAATCAATACCGGCCCTCTTCCAAGCGCTGAAGCCCTCATTCGTGGAGTCGAGGAGCTGCTACGGCAGGAGCGCCACAACGGCTCTCCCCTGGATTCAGACGAAGACGAAGAATAATACGAGGAAGTAAACGCTACACCGTGCCGAGAAAAAAATATGCGGCACGGTGTTTTCTTTTGTTTTCTCCTGATTCAAACTGAAAATGTTACATATAGTTCGCTCCTATTTCATAGTAGCCGTGTTTGGGTCACCTGAGAGCGTTCGATTCCAGACCCCTACCCATATATGCAGTCAGTGATCCTATTCCTGGTGATATATTTTGAACGTCTCGCGTTTTGCTGGCTTCTGTGGCCCAGCTAGAGGCTATAAGGCTTATTCATATTCAACACGGGAGAGAGAATACGAGGGATAGTCTTCAATGTCCATTCTTTCACGTTTGAAGTTATATTCATGTCTGAAGCTATTATGAAAATGAATATACACGCTACAGGCACATCCGAAGACCAGGAGTGCCAAACTGAGGAGTGAGGCGAAGAGAAAGACTAGCATTTGAGTCTCCCTTGATTGATCGAGCTTTTCATGATTGCTCAAGTGACAGCCTTATGCACATTGTAGCCTACAGTGCCGTTTTACTTTTGTATCGCCTGACAATTCTTGCAGTAAGTGAGTCGCTTCACAATTTCCTTGTGCAACAGCGTACACTTAGTAGGACGCATAAAAGCTGAGTTTCTAAAATCATTTTCGCTCTCATCGATATTACATCGATTCTTCTAGATTTTTCTGAAGGCTGGGGGTATAGCAATCTTCAAGCCGCCTGCGGCGGTAGCGGGGAGAGGAGCTGACTCTGGCAAAATAAAAAGCAGACAGTCAGCAACCCCAGCTTCTTGGGATTTTTGTTACTGACTACCTGCTTTTAAGTTAGAGGACAACCGTTACTTTGCGTTGTAGACCTTCGCGCACAAAGGTTACAAGCAGTTTCGCGCCTGGTTTCAGACGACGAACGACATTAAACAGATCCGAAGGTTGCGTAATCGGTTGATCATTCACAGCTACAATCACATCCAGGCGTCTCAAACCAGCCAGGAAGGCCGGACCATCGCGCCGAATCTCTAACAGTTCCATCCCATATTGTTGGGCGATGTTCAGCCGTTGGCGGAAGGCCTGGTCGAGTTGCTTGCGCATTCCACCTACGCCAAAGGAGACTCCCGTTGGTCGGTGCTCATGACGTTCATTGATTGACGCAATCGCGGCTTTAACAGTATCCAGCGGGATCGAGAAGCCCAGGCCTTGCGCCAGCGGCATCATGGCTGTGGTGACTCCGATTACCCGCCCATTGCTATCGACAAGCGGGCCACCAGAGTTACCGGGATTAATCGAGGTGTCCGTCTGAATCAAATTTGTCATTTTTGGCTTGCCAGGAACATTGAGGGTACGTCCCAGCGCACTCACAACACCCGCCGTGACGGTCCAGTTCAAACCGTAGGGATTCCCGACCGCGATAACCAGTTGTCCAACTTTCAAATTACCACGCCCAAGTTCAACCAGGGGAAGATGGTCCGCCCCGATCCGCAGGATCGCAATATCAACGTTGGGATCGCTCCCCACGAGGCCCGCGTTGAAGGTTCTTCCATCGGCCAGGGTCACGCGAATGCGGCGGGCCCGCTCAATCACGTGGGCATTTGTCAGAATCTGTCCATCCGATGAAAAAATGAATCCCGATCCGAGCCCACTCCCAAACGACGGCACATCTACCGGCCCTAAACGACGACCTTCACGCTCTATATCAATACGCACTACGGCAGGACCAACAAGTTCAGCGGCGGTTGTTACCGCGTGAGAGTAGGCATCCAAGGCCTGTGCATCCTTCTCATAAGTACTCATATCTGGTACGCACTTTCCGATGGAACCCCGATAGACTTGAGCGTGCGAGGCTCAAAGAACTTGCTGTATATTTTATCATATCGAGAAGAAAGAAAACAAATGCTCTGCTTCTGAAAATTCGAGGCTTTTTTTTCGAGATTTTCCAATCCACCTGCGACTAATAAAGTAG
>DASSXK010000451.1:0-24242 GCA_035703945.1 Ktedonobacteraceae bacterium
AATGTTTTTTCGCGGATACCATTCAGTAAAGCCAGCAAAAGAGCTGGCTGCTGCTGCAACAACGGTAACGTAGACAACGATCTTTCAGTAAGCATCAATAAAGCGGTCGCGACATTTAAGGCCCGGCCAACCCCAAGATGCTCGATTGCGGGCGAGCTATCCCCATCCTCTACATCATCTAAAATATCCAGAGCACAGATCAGGCACTCAATCGACAAAGCAACACGGACAGCTTGTAATCTCTCCACTTCAGGGTTTACCAGTAAAGCAACCTGAAATGTAAGTAAAGGCCAGAGACCTATCTGCATTATATAGGGAAGAGTCAAATTCTCTGCCTTGAGAGACGCTAGCAACTTACCATTGCCCCGCAAAACAAATTGGACATCCGATAGGAGTGAAGGATGTAATGGCTCCAGGAGTATCTTCATCTGTTCAACCAGGAGTTTGCGTTGATCAGTCAAAAGTTGAAGGACTTCCTGTTCTTTTTCGATTTGCATCCTCTGCTCCCTTAAAGGTAGTGCATTATAAAATGTAAAAAGATACGCCCAATCTTTCCATGCTACTATTTTGTATTATACATGGTCAGTTTGGGCGTATCGCTTCTACTCCTGTAATAATGACCTTAATAACAGCCACATTACTATAAGCTGTTATCAGGCGCAAAAATTACCTAGTAGTACCAGAAAAACGGCTTCATAAGAAGCACGCCATCAAGAGGCTGTGTACCTGCCAACTGAGGCATCAAACGCTGAATAACCTGGGCGACAGCAAGCGAGAACCCGTTAAAGCTCAAAGTCTGCTCCGGTTGTATTGCCATTGCACTTCGGAATTGTGAATCGGTAGAGTACCGTCGGACAAATTTTTGAATTTGCTGTTCTTCCATTGAAAAACCTTTCCTGCTTTCAGTACTTTGACGGGCCTACAGCTATTTCATAACTTGCTTTTCTAAACAATCCAATTCAAAAAATAGCCAGGCGAAATGCAGTTTTCAATAAGAGACGGCTTACAAAGTTCCGCTGTACAAAACGTGCTTAGTTGACCTCTACTTCAGATAGCGTTTCCCTGCCCTTCTGGAGTGTTACAGCAGATCTTCTGCAATACGAGTCTGCAAACCTACCAATCACTATTATACTGTATGAATCGGCTATATGTCTGGATATATTAGGGGTAATTTTGGCTACTCGCTCGGTTTACCGAAAAATTTCTTATGCGGTAAATAGGTCGTCAATACAACCTTACGCGATCATATAAGCAAAATACGCAGATAATTTAAAGTATAAAGAGGGATTTATTCTCGGTTAGAACGAATATTTAAGTTGAACACTATATTTAACCATAGCAAAAGTATTACATTTATTCTCAGGCATGGCTTACTTCTCAAGTGGCTTTCAAGAGCAAGATAGCTGATGTTTTTCTAGCAAGGACGGATAGCTACTCCCTGGCGTTGAAGATAGGCTTTGACGTCGCGAATGCGAAATTGTTCAAAATGAAAGACCGTCGCAGCGAGCACCGCATCTGCTCCACCAGTAGTCACGCCTTCGTAAAAATGCTCAATGCTTCCAACTCCTCCAGACGCAATCAGCGGCACGCTGACATTCGCTGCAACCAAACTATTCAGCGGTAAATCATAACCAGCCTGCGTTCCATCGCGGTCCATGCTCGTGAGCAGAATCTCGCCAGCACCCAGCTCAACGCCTTTACACGCCCATTCAAGAACATCCAGGCCAGTGGGAGTTCGACCACCATGAATAAAGACCTCATACCCGCTGGGAAGTGCCGGATTGCTTCGCGCATCAATCGCCAGCACGATACACTGTGCCCCGAACTGCTCTGAGCCAGCCCGAATCAACTCAGGATTTTGGACCGCCGAGGTGTTGAGGGATGTCTTATCAGCTCCAGCCCCCAACGTTGCTCGAATATCTTCAACGCTGCGAATCCCGCCCCCAACCGTGACCGGGATAAAGACCTGCTCGGCCGTCCGCCGCACAACCTCCAGCATTGTCCCACGCCGCTCATACGCTGCTGTAATATCCAGAAAAACCAGTTCATCCGCACCCTCGCGATCATAGAGTGCAGCCAGGGCAACTGGATCGCCCGCGTCACGCAGGTCGACAAAATTCACGCCCTTTACCACCCGTCCCGCTTTGACATCCAGGCAGGGGATAATCCGTTTGGTTAACATGCCGTTACCCTCTCTCCAGTTCGTGAATCGCCTCACCCAATTCAACCGCGCCAGTATACAGCGCCTTCCCAACGATTGCACCCTCGATCCCCAGCGCATTGAGTGCCCGCAGATCCGCCAGCGAACTGACACCGCCCGAGGCAATCAAAGCCCCTGTGGTCGCTTGCTGCATCTCTTGCAGGGCCGTCAGATTTGGTCCGCTGAGGGCTCCATCTCGCGCAATATCAGTATAAATAAAGCGTTTCACGCCTGCCACTGACAGGTCTCGCGCCAGTTCGGTCGCTCGAAAGCCGGAGGTTTCGGTCCAGCCAGCTACGGCGACCAGACCAGCGCGGGCATCCAGACCAACTACGACCCGCTCTCCCCAACGCTCCAAAGCCCGGACTAAAAGCTCACGATCCGTCAGAGCAACGGTGCCCAGAATCACACGTTCGATTCCTGTATCTAGCATCTGCTCAAGGTGCTCAAGCCTGCGTACACCACCGCCCAGCTCAATCCGCAGAGAGGTTGCGGCCCGGATACGCCTCACCAGATCAAGATTCACAGGATAACCAGCCCTGGCACCATCCAGATCCACAAGATGCAACCAGCTTGCACCGCTCGCCTGCCAGCGAAGCGCGACCTCAACCGGGTCGGCCCCATAGGTCGTGACCTGATCGTAATCACCTTGAAAGAGCCGCACGCACTGCCCATCTTTAATATCGATTGCGGGAAAAATCAGCATACCCTGCCACCTTTCACGACTGAACCCACTTGACGAAGTTGCGCAACAATTGCAGACCCGGCTCGCCACTTTTCTCAGGATGGAACTGCGTTCCCCAGACGCGCTCGGTCGCAATCACGCTGCAAAAGAGAGCGCCATACTCGGTCAAGGCTGCTACTCCCTGCTGATCCTGGGGTTCCACATAATAGGAATGGGCAAAATAGAAATAGGCATCGGCGGGAATGTTGGCGAAAATCGGCAGGTCCGTCCGCGTTGGCTGGATCTGATTCCAGCCCATATGCGGCACCTTTGGTCCGGCCGGAATCTTACGGACAGTCCCCGAAAAAAGTTGCAAACCGCCTACTTCTCCCTCGTCATGATGATCCGCCAGCAATTGCATGCCTAGACAGATCCCCAGGAAGGGCTTATGCTCCTCCGTGGCCTGTCGAATGGCATCATCCAGCTTCTGCTGGCACATCCGAGCCATGGCCGCGCCACCCGATCCCACGCCGGGCAGCACAACCGCGCCCGAGTTCCGCACTACATCCGCTTCATCCGTGACCTGTACCTTAGCCCCCACGGCCTCCAGGGCTCGTGCAATGCTGAGAATATTTCCCGCACCATAATCTATGATTGCAATCATAGCTCTTCCCTCCAGGGCTGAAGACCAGTGTTACCCATCTGGACGGCGAATAGAAAGCCCAACCAACCGATCTCCAATGGCAGACGTTCACGATCCAGCAGGTTAATCGTCAACAATGGACAACACATCAAAGCCAGCTTGAGCCTCTCATCCCACTCTTCGGGCAAGCGTCCATCGGCCCGCAACCACGTTTGAAGCGGCTCCAGAAGATGCTCGACCTTTGTACGTAAAATTGCCTGTCGCAGCGGTGTTAGCGTGTAGTTATGGTTTACAATTAATCGCTCGCCCTGCTCTTCAACTGAAAGATTTAGCTTCTGCGCAACCTCCAACGGGAAGTACATCCAGGTCGCAAAGATGTTATGGAACAACGGCTTGACGATATCCAGCAGAACTGAATGCCGTCCGGAGAAGGCCGGGTCAAAGTACAGGAAGCGCTCTTGCTCCTCCAGGAAGACATTGCCAAAGTGCGCATCCCCATGGCCTATCACGGTCGTAGCATCCTGCTCTGGATGTAAAAGCGCCCGACCACGCTCAACGAGTTCTTCCAGCGTCAAGGGTTGCTCTACGCCGTTAATTACCCAATGCTTCTTCAAAAGCTCCTCAAACGACAGGCTGCCCTCTCCCAATCCAGGCAAAGCCAGCGACCGGCCCTGGTAGAAACTGTTATAACGTTCGCCAGCCAGACGATGCCAGAACAACTGGTGGATCGGAGCTTCAGCGTGCTTTATTGCGCTCGTCTCCTGAGCAGTCCCGTGATATATATTCAGCAGGTGCTCATCTTCGCGTAGCTCAGCCTGGATAGCCTGTTCCAGCGTGACATCAGTGGCCTCACCCGTCTCAAGCGAGTAGAGCAGATCAAACATCACCGGCCAGTTCATCACAGGATAGACCACCATCTGCTGTCCACCCTCATGCAGTGTCTTGACTGGCAGCACAATATTATAGCCTGCTTCCTTGAGTAGTTCGGCATGATAATATTCGGCCAGAATCCCCTGATCTTCAACATGCGTCTTAAAGAAGAAATCTTCACCATTCACATGATAAAAGCCATTGAAAGAATTCAGTGAGACCGGTTTTGGAATCAGGCGAACCCGCTCAACGGCCAGGTGCAGGTGACGCCCAAACCAGCGCAACAGCAAGCGTTGGGCCTTCTCGCGCTCCGTGAATTGCAGCTTCTGAATCGTCAGCAGATCATCGAGCCGGGCAAGCGTTGCAGGCAGATCGCTTACATCAACTATCAGATTATCGGGGCGGCTTTCGATCAGCTTCCGACGCGCCTCAGGAGTATGGGCACCTGTCAGCACGGCAATGGTCAGACCACCAGCGTCGCGGGCACTGAAGATATCGCTGGTCGCATCTCCAACCGCGACAAAAGCGCCTGAGAATGGACGCGGCTCCGCCTCGAACGCCACATCAAGGCGATGCTCGGCAGCGTAGAGAAACGGGAAACGATGCGGTTTACTCAACAATGTTTGATTGTTGCTGGCTCGTAGTTCGCTCTCGGCCATCTCAACATCATCATAGGTCGAGATATGTTCTGGATCAAAATAGTCCAGCAGACCATTGTGTCTCAGTGGCGAGAGCGCCTCCTGCCTGGCCCGCCCCGTCGCAATGCCAAAGATATAACCTTGCTGCTTCAAGGCTTCCAGGATGCCACGAATGTCTTCAGCCGGAAGCAACAGCTCCTCAAAACTCAAGCAGCCCGGTTTACCGGTTTGAGCAGGCACACGACCATAGGTTTCGCTATAAAGAGCATCCCCCAAAACCCACTCCTGAAACAGGTTCCGACAGAAATTCCAAAAAGGACTGCTTCGCCCGAATACATCCTCAATTGTTCGATTTAACAAGCGACTTGCAAAAAGATCCAGCAGCCCCTCGATTTCGAGTCCGATGGCGTCCTTGAAAAGCGGAGCCTCCAACACGATAAAGCCCAGGGCAGGCTGCGCGATCTTGCGCGCTGGAACCCGTGCCATCCGCTCGCGAAAGTCCGCGATCCAATCCTGATCCCAGGGGCGCAGGGGTAGCAGCGAGCCTACATCATCAATCAGGTTTAAGAGTTCAATCAGGCGCAGGCAAACGGCGATATAACAGGTATCCCAGTTCGAGTTGACCGCTCGGGCCTTCAAGATCTGGATCTCCGAGATTGAGAAAACCAGCCGACTCAGACGTCGCGTCTCCTGCGCCGTTTTGACAGGCCGATACTCAGGTTGCTTTTGCAGCGTTCCGTTCGGCTGCAAGGCCTGGCCGCTCAGGATATTCCAGTAGCGAGGACTATACATCAGCTCGTGCAAGGTCAGACCGGCAGCATCCCAGTAAGCCTCCTCGCCCGTAATCACACCATCCAGGTCAAAAACTATCAGATTTGTATCCACTACCTTCTTTTTAGCCTTTCGTGCAAGACCCGGACACTTGTCGCTTCTTCGCCAAATCGAAAGGTCAGGGGAGTTACATCTATATGTCTGGCACCAGCCGAACGCAGAGCGGCCACAATTTCCAAAAGTTCCGAAGCGGCATCACCACCGGCGTTCACCATACCTGAGATCGTGTAGTCGCCACGGTTTATACCTTCCTCTGGCTCAACCGCTGTCACGCGAAAAGAGAAGCCCGAGACCAGCGACTGCAAGCGTCGATTGAGCTGCTCACAGACCAGTTGAATGGCATCCAGACTCTCCGTATGCATTGAGGCAGTCAACATTGAACGATTGCGCGCCTGCGTGCGAGCTTCCATCAATTCCAGCATCGTCTTCGCCATCTTCAAGGCTTCCGGTTTGTCACGCAAGGCACTTTTATTGGCAATCAGGCAAGCCTGTGAACGAAGAACTGTCCCATCTTCCAGCAGTTTCAAGCGATTCTCACGCAACGTCGTGCCTGTTTCGGTAAGATCAACAATCAGATCAGCCGTTCCGGTAAGCGGGGCCGCTTCCAGTGCCCCATGAGGAGAAACAATTTTGCAGTGTGTAATTCCTTGCTTGCGCAGAAACTGCGTGGTCAACAAAGGGTACTTTGTCGCGATCCGCAGCCCCCGGCCCTTGTGGGATTGATAATAGCCCGCCAGGTGCCAGAGGTCCGCACAGGTATTGACATCGATCCAGGTTTCAGGAACCGCTACAACCAATCGGCAAGCACCATAGCCCAGGTTCCGCTCGATCACGATCAGATCATCATCACCATCATCTTCGGGGGACTCGGCCTCATCAAAGCCCCGGTGCTCAGCCAGAATATCATAGCCGGTGATTCCCAGGATTGCATCACCATCCTGGACCAGTTCAGGAATATCAGCAGCGCGTTGAAAAACGACCTCAATTTCGGGCAAGCTGCGAATACGAGCCAGGTACTGGCGGGGATTATTGCGACTGACCTTCATGCCACATTCGGCCAGGAACGCCGAAGTTGCCGTCTCAAGAGCTCCCTTACCGGGCAGGGCCAGACGGATCTCTGGCCGCGATTGTAAAGTTGCCATCAACCTACCATCTTCCCTTCTCGCGTGAGCAGTTGCGGCACAAGCTCTTTAAGCGGTACTGACTGCTCCTCGCTTGTCTCCAGATCTCGCAGCGTTACCGTTTCCGCCTGCCGTTCCACTTCACCCACAATCAGAGCATAGCGGACCTTCTTGCGGGCTGCCAGCTTCAGGCCGCTTCCAACCCCATGACCCGTAATATCAAGCTCGATGTGAGTCCCCGCAAGGCGTAACTGACGCGCCACACGCATGGCATAGGCTGCATCCTGCTCACTTACGGGAATCACGACGGCGGCAGTCGCTTCAAGTTCTGGCACTTCAGAGGCAGGCAGTTGGGTAAGCAAGCGTTCAAGTCCAAAGGCGAAGCCACAGGCCTTGACATCGCGACTACTTCCAACGGCTCGCATCAGGTGGTCATATCTGCCACCCCCACAAAGTTGCGTGTTGGAGCCCGTTTGATTCTCGGCATGGATTTCAAACACGAGGCCGGTATAATAGCTGACGCCGCGCCCCAACGAAAGATTGAGGATAATCTGCTCGCGTGGAACCCCGCTCTGTTCAATCACTTCCACCAGTTGTTCCAGTTCTCTCAACGGTTCGGGATCAAGTTCGTAACGGGCAAGCAAAGCGCGAAGCTCATGAAACACCTCGGGAGGAGGACCGGAGACGGCGTGCAGGGCCTGGAGGAATTCCAGGCCATAGAGGATCTGGCGCCGTTGCTCACTGCGCTCAATCTTCCAGAGGAAGCGCTCGATCACCTCGCGTCGATCGGCATCATCCCCAAAAGGAATATCCATCCCCCCTAACAACGAACCCACCAGGCGCGACTCGGCTTCGGAAACGCTTCCATCCTGGTGAGCAATCCGCTGTTTTTCATCGCTCTCACTCTGAGGGTAAAGAGCTTCCAGGCGGGCTCGCGCAAGCTGCTCACCTTCCTCTGAACGGCCGATCTGCTCCATCAGACTCAGGAGCAGGCGGGCGGCCTGATCATCCAGCTTCAGACGATTGATAAAGCCGCTGGCGACGCCAATATGTCCTAGTTCAAGGCGATAGCGAGAAATCTGTAGCTCATGCAGCACATCGCAGGCCAGCAACACAATCTCAGCATCCGCCAGGGCAGATTGGCCACCAAACAGCTCAATCCCTAGCTGGGTATGCTGCCGATAGCGCTCCCGCCCGGGTGACTCGTAACGAAAAATCGGTCCCGCATAGTGAAAGCGCAACGGCAACGGCTGCTGCTGATAATGATCCAGGTACATGCGACAGATCGAAGCTGTATATTCCGGGCGTAGACAAAGTTCTCGATGATGCAAGCGAAAAGAATAAAGATTCTGCCAAAGATCCTGTCCAAAACTGGCCTGGAACAGATCGCTCTGTTCAAGGATTGGCGAATCAACTTGAACATATCCGGCCCGACTCAAAAAATCGCCTAGCCGCCCCATCAACCAGCGCTGCTGGTGATATGTCTCCGGCAAGAGATCATACATACCCCGCAGTCGCTCAACCCGTTTCTTCATGCCAACAAACCCTCAGACGAAGACTCGCGCCTCCGCTATACCTTATTTCGTACAATCATGGTCCCCGCTCCATTATCGGTAAACAGTTCGCGCAACAGCACATGGGCGTCGCGACCATCTACCACATGGACGCGTGGTACAGCAATTAAGGCATCCAGGCAAGCAGTAACTTTAGGAATCATTCCGCCATGAATAACCCCATCTTCGATCAATTTTAAGGCTTCCTGTTCGCTTAGTTCAGAGATTAAAGAACCATCCTCGCGGCAGATGCCACTGACGTTGCTCAAAAAGATCAACTTCTCAGCATCCAGTGCGCCCGCGATATGAGCCGCCACGAGGTCAGCATTGATATTCAAGCAGCCACCCTGATCATCCAGTCCCAGCGGCGAGATAATCGGGATATACTCCTGGGCCAGACACATCTGAACCAGGGTCGGATCAACCGCATCGATCTGGCCAACATAACCCAGCGTCTCGCTTACCTGATGCGCTTTGATCATTCCGCCATCGGTCCCACTCAGGCCTACCACCTTCCCTCCCATCTGCGAGGCCATCAAAACCAGATCCTGATTGACCTGTCCCTGCAAGACCATCTTCACGACCTTCAGGGTTTGCTCATCGGTCACACGCAAGCCTTCTTCGAAGCGCGTTGGAAGTTGCAGACGCTGCAACCATTCATTTATATAAGGACCCCCACCATGCACCAGCACAGGGTTCACCCCCAGGGAACGCAACCAGATAATATCCTCCAGGACATGCCGCTGATGCTCCAGGGTGCTCCCACCTAATTTTATCACTAAAGTCTTACCTTTTAAAAAATCAATATAAGGAAGAGCCTCTCGGAATACTTCAGCGATTAAATGGTGATCGTTAATCACCTCACCTTTGAGAGTTGTGGCAAACGTAATTGACATGTTTGTATTTTTCCTCCCAACCTGCTTACAACAGGCCACACAGGCTACACAGATTATGAATATATGAAATTATGGATAAATGCTACCCATCGTTAAGCCAGTTGTCTCATCATAGCCACACAGCAGGTTGGCATTCTGAATGGCTTGGCCTGAGGCACCTTTTACCAGATTATCCAGACAAGAAACAACGATCAATCTAGCTGTACGTGTATCAACAAATGGATAGATAAAACAATGATTGCTGCCGTAACTCCATTTTGTGTGTGGCCCCTGATTCACAATATGAATGAACGGCTCGTTGGCATAATATTCTTTATAGAGTGATTGAATTTCAGCACTCGTTGGTATAACACTATCTATACGTCGCAGGTCGGAATAACAGGTCGCGAGAATTCCACGCGTCATCGGGGCCAGATGCGGAATAAAAGTCAGACGAAGAGGCTCCTGCAACGCATGGCCGCCCGCTTGAGCTGCTTCAGTCAGCTCCTGCGAAATTTCTGGAAGGTGGCGGTGTCCTGAAAGCGCATAGGCGTTTATATCTTCATTCGCCTCGGCATAGTGGGTTCCGAGTGTCTGACCCCGACCGGCTCCGCTCACGCCGGATTTGGCATCAATGATCGCTGCTGGCTCAATGATGCCACGAGCCAGGGCCGGGGCAAGCGCCAGAATTGAAGCCGTCGCAAAGCAGCCGGGATTGGCAACCAACGAAGCACTCGCAAGACGTTCGCGATGATGCTCGCACAGACCATAAACTGCCTCTTCCAGCAGGGCTGGCGCGGGATGCACATGCCGATACCATTCTTCGTAGATACCAGCATCGTGCAAACGAAAATCGGCCGAGAGATCCACGACCTTCATGCCTCGTTCAAGCAACTTCACAACCGTTTCAGCCGCCGCCGCATGCGGCAAACACACAAATGCCAGTTCGGTCTGCTCCGGCTCCTCCGTGATCTCCAGGGCCGCGATCTCACCCAGGGTTCCACCCATATCAAGCTGAGGAAATGCATCTCTCACAGCCTTCCCTACCATGCTCCGCCCTGTCACTGACCTCACCTCAAAGTGGGGATGCTGCGCCAGAAAACGCAATAGCTCCAGGCCGGTATAACTGGTGATTCCAATCACCGAAACGGTTGTTTTCTGCATAGATTGCTTACTCGCTTTCAAAGATCTGAGCTGACTCCACCTGCCGCAGGCAATAAAAAAAACCCTCGTCCCCCTAGAAGGGACGAGAGCCTTTGCTCCCGTGGTGCCACCCCGATTGTCACAACCTGCTACAAAGCAATTCTCGCTCACCACAACATTGTGACGAAAGATCAGTGACCACTTTATTGGTTATATCAGCGCGTGGGAACCAACCACCTGTACCTACTTGCCCGGAAGGTTGCGAATCTTCCTCTGCCTCTAGTGCCAGGGCTTTCTTCGGACAGCCGCTCACGAAAGGGTTCTGAGATGCCATAGCCTTCCGACCTCACACCAAATGCCGGATCGCTGACAGGTGTACATCCCATACTTGATTCGATCAACACGTGCATTATTTATGTTTTGTTACTTTCAAGAATAACAGCCGGAATCAGAAATGTCAACCAGATAGGCTTTATTGCTATACCTCAGAGTTCCCCTTCAAAGCCGATCCATTCGCGTTCCGGATCATTGTCCAGCTTTCAATATTTTCCTGCTAGCATAAAACAAGGAAACGCACAATGAAATCAAAGTAAACACGAATACAACAAATATCAAGCAAATAACGCCTGGAACACTGGACAGAGACTTGCTTGGTTAACATACAATAGGAAGTATCCCCGGCTGGGATCAATCGCAATCCATACAGAGCCATCAGAATAATCGCCTGGAGATCGAATAGAACCAATGGAACAGCTTTAACGACTTTCGCTTATTTTTTACTCAGTTCGTTCAATGCAGGTTTCTTATTGGCTATTTGACCCCCTATTTCCTTGAGTAGTCCTGATAAATGCGATATCATGGAGATATATTGAATTGATAGACGAGACCGTACACTAAATTTACCAACATAAATTGCACTCTTTAACACGCCAGGTACAATTGTCCCTGTTTAAGCGTCTGTTAAAGTTGATTTTTAAATTTTCGTTGAAGCCAGATGGATCATCTGTAATGCTGGCTTGCCTGAAAACCTTTTACTTTTCATTTATAGCGATAATCTATTTCTGGGAGATTGATGACTAGTGTGCTTATTGACAGTAGTGAACTGCTAGGAAAAACCCTCGGCTCCTCTACACTCGACCGCTTGATCGGACGTGGTGGTATGGGAGCAGTCTACCTGGCGCAGCAATCCCGCCCACGTCGCGCGGTCGCAATTAAAGTTCTTATGCCCGGCGCTGTTCTCCTTGAAGAAGAGCAGCATGCAGAATTTTTGACACGCTTCCGACGCGAGGCCGATGCAATTGCTGCACTTGACCACATTAATATTATGCCGCTTTACGAATATGGTGAGGAAGGCCAGCTCGCTTATCTTGTCATGCCATATGTCACTGGCGGCTCGTTACGAGACGCCCTGGAAAAACAAGGAAAGTTCTCGATTTCTGAAGCCCTGCCTATTCTTGAACAGGCAGCGGCAGGATTAAACTATGCCCATGAACGTGGAATCGTTCACCGCGATCTCAAACCAGGGAATATTTTGTTCCACTCCGATGGCCGCGCTCTACTCGCCGATTTTGGATTGGCAAAGATGATTAGAGGAACCAACGAGCTCGAACCAGAAACCCTGACAGCCCTGACCACGGCGGGAATGGTCGTTGGAACACCCGAATACCTCTCGCCAGAACAAGCGAATGCCATGCCGGTCGATCAACGTACCGATATTTATTCGCTGGGGATTGTGCTCTATCAGATGCTCTGCGGCCGCCTGCCTTTCACCGGGGCAACGCCAGTGGCGATTGCAATCAAACATATGATGGAACAACCCCCATCACTGAGTGCAATCAATCAAAGTATTCCGAAGAGTATCGAAGCAGTGATCATGAAAGCGATTGCAAAAAATCCCGATGATCGCTATAAACACGCCAATGATCTGGTCGAAGCCTACCGCGAGGCAACAAACAAGATTATCACAGCACACAAGCTGCCAAAACAACCAGCTCAGCCAGCGGCGCCAGCTTCGGCTCCTCCAGTGAAGCCAGTGGTGCAGTCTGTGCTTCCGCCTCCTGCCAGGAACGATGTGAGTGATCTTCCAACCGCTTTTGTTGCCCAGCCAGTCACACCACAACAGCCCAAACAGGTTTCGGCTGATCAGCATGCGACACAGTTACCAGGCTCAACCACGCCAATCCAACCAGAGGCAAAACCTGATCTGGTCAAGGTTTCACTCAGCAACGAGGCAACGGCTGAAGTATCGCCAGAAGCAAAAACTATCGGTACATTTCCAGCCTCGGCTCCCGCTGATCTGAATCGCTATCCTACACCGAGTGGTGGTAGTGGGAAACGACCGATCTTCAAAATTCTGCTTGCGCTGGTCGTTGTGGTTTTGCTGGCAGGTGGCTTGATCACGGTTCTGGTGAATATTACACATTCGCCAAACACAGGTCAACAGGAGGGCGGTCAGGCCACCAAAAAGAAAGCCTCGCCCATCGCGACCGCGACCACCCCTCCAATCCAGGGACAGGTCACAGGAACACCAACAGGAACACCAGCAGCGCTTCACCTGCCAGGTCCATTGATAAGCACGGGATCTTTGCTGTATGGAACGCTCCAGCCAGGAAGCTGTGATACCTATGGCGGTAGCTGGAGCACCGTAGGTAGCACCCAGGTCAGTTGTGACACGGATGATACCTCCGTGAGCGGCAACGATGACATCACCCATAACCTCTCAGGGATCTTCCTGGATAAGATGGCCAATGGGCCAGTTCCTACAAATAACTTCACCGTCCAGTTTCAGGCAAATATCAAATCCGGCGATGGCTTTGGGATCTTCGGGGATGTCAATGCCCAACACAATAGTGGGATGTCGATTCGTGTCATGTCCTCGGGCAATATCGATGGCTATAGCTATGGTCCCCAGGGTAACTCGTCGCTATTTCAGGTTTCTACTTCCCCACTTAGTGGCTGGACGACCTATACCGTTGTTTTTCAGGGTTCACAAATGACCCTCTATATCAATGGGAAACAGGTCGGCTTTGATGACAACACAAATATTACCAGCGGCACATTTGGATTGGGAAGCAACAGCGGCTCGGACGTACTATTCAAAAACGTCGGGGTCTACTCCGCTTCCTAGCCGGGAAGCAGCCAGAGACGCTGGCCTAAAGCCAGCTCTCAGAATAAGCTAGAAAAGAGAGATCAGGACAAATCGCCCTGATCTCTCTTCTTTTATACTCTTGCTCCCTGTCAAAGAACGTATCCGGACCACAATTTCCTCCTTCATCCCCGTTGAAAAAATCACAACTTGCAGCCAATAAAAAAGGTCGCGCCCGCCTATAAGAAGAGGAGCGCGACCTTTCCCTCGGCCAGAAGCCGGAAAGAGTTCAGCTATTTCAAGCTATCGTTTGTATAGACCTGCGTGAGGTCTGGGGCCGATGGAATAAGTTTCTGGCTCACCATAAATTTGACCGTCGAATCCCAGTTGGCCGGATCATTATAGCCCAGTCGGACATTGCCGCTCCCCTGCCAGATCGGAATAGTTGCCTTCAAGATCTCAAGCGCCTTCGCCGTATCAGTCAGGCCATTGATATAGCTCTTACTGATCGTGACAGCACCGTTTGGATCGGCAACCACATCTTTCAAACCACGCAAGGTCGCCTGGACAAAACTGCGTACAATAGAGGGACGGTTATGCAGGGTATCGCTCGTCGTTACAATCCCGTTGGAGACCAACGGCTGATAGTCCGAGACATCAAAGGTTCGTACGGGCACACCCTGTTTACGCAACTGCAAGGGTTCGTTATTGGAATAGCCAACGACCGCATCATATCGGTTGCTAACCAGGGCCGCCACCTGTGTAAAACCGATCGAGTGGATCGAAACATCCGAAGTTGTCAGGTGGGCTTTATATAGCAAAGCCAGCAATCCAACATAAGTCGCGCCGAAGGGTCCCGGTACGCCGATACTATGACCCTTCAGGTCACTCAGGGTTTTAATCGGAGAGTTAGCTGGCACGATCAAACTAACCGGAAATTTCTGGAAAATCGTTGAGACATTTACAATTGGAAGATTCTTGCTACGTGCAACCAGATCTTCGTCTCCACTGGAAAAGGCAAAGTCATCGCGACCGGCCACCATTGAGCCCAGCAGGTCGTTAACGATCCCATGGTGAAAAGTGACATTCAGGCCAGCATCTTTATAATAGCCCTTGCTCTGGGCAACATAAAACGGTGCAAACTGGATATCAGGAATATATCCCAGCCCGATCGAAACATTGGTCAACGAGCCACTTGAGCCGGTTCCGGTCGTGCCGTTGCTCTGCGAGCCGCTACAGGCGCTCAACAAAAAGCCCGACAGCAGCAAAAATGCTGACAAAGCCGCGATAACTGAATGATGACGAAAACGCATGTTGTTATCCTACTCCATCTCAAAGGATGAAAAAATCAGCAGTGCTCACACTGCTGATCTCCACCGACTAAAAGTAAATGGCCTGTGCCAGTTTGGTCAACCCCCATGAAAGGGCGAAGTACAGGGCTGCCAGTACACACAAAATCGCCAGGGTCGCGAACATCAACGGAACATCAAATTGATTGCGTGCTTGAAGAATCAATGAACCCAGGCCCACATCGCCCCCAATGACAAACTCGCCAACCAGTGCTCCCATAATCGAGAGGGTCAGCCCGGTCTTGACGGCCGACAACAGTGCTGGCAAAGCCAGCGGAAACTCGATATGGAAGAGCAGCGAAAAACCACCGGCCCCCTCGACGCGAGCCGCATCTGTCAGCGTATGGTCAATCGTCTGCACACCCAACGCCGTCGTCATAATCATCGGGAACAGAACCACCAGCATACAAAGTATCATATTTGCAATTAATCCGTTGCCAATCCACAACACCAGGAGTGGCGCAATTACAATTGCCGGGATCGCTTGACCAGCCGCCAGGTAGGGATTCACCGCCGACGCAATCACACGTGACTTTGCCAGCGCATAACCAAGCGGCATCGCGATTACAACAGCCAGTAGAAAGCCCAACAGGCTTTCTTGAATCGTCACCAAGGCATTGCTCAGAAACATGCCCGAAGCCAGGCCATCGATTAAACTCTGCCAGACATCGGCCGGCGCTGGCAAAAACAGGCGCGCAACCTGTCCGGAGCCACTACCAACAAACCAGGCAGTCAGTAAAATGATGGCAAGAATGAGGGGAGGAAGAAATGTCCATAGCCGCTCAGAGGGCGGCGCGCCTATAGGGCGCGGCCTCGCGAGCTCACGTGAGGTATCCCGGGAAAAGTCTCGTTCAGACGCTATCTCAGCTTGCTGAACACCCCAGGCACCAAAATCGACATCCTTGCCGCTGCGGGTAGAAACGCTCATAATGTGTCCCTCGTCAGTAATATATAACCCGATAAGTACGCAAAAAACCTTGAGAATAAAAGGAATCGCGGACTATCGCGTAAACTGACCTGGGGAGATATGTGCGGGAGACGAAAAGAGGGCACCAAAGAACTCAACGTTCAAAGAGTCACGCCAAACATAAGGTACAACAAGGTTGCACCAACGCAAGCGGACCTATATGCCTTGCCACGATAAGACAATTCGCTACGGCGCTCTCACGCCTACGAATTGAATGGCTCACCTTCTCCCATCCGGACTATACCGTCGGCTTCGGATTTACACCGAATCTGTCTTCTAAGAGCGTGAGCTCTCAGGCAACTCGCGGGCTTAGCAACACTCCCTTATAGAGGAACGTTCCTTTACCGCCGGTCGGGAATTTCACCCTGCCCCGAAGGTCTTCTAGATATTTTTAGTATGTCACAAAAATTAGCGAAACGCAAGTGGAAACCTGTCCTCTTTTCACGCTCAGGCCTCAAAATTCCTTCTTGACTATGGCTGAGAAAATACGGTTTGCCTCTCGAACTCAAGATATGATAGGATGATTTAATGCGAGTAAAAATCCGCCTTGCCCGTGTCTTTAGACTTTTTTCGCTATTGGTGGATAGCTAATTTTAAGTAGGGCTCAATGAACGCAGAATTACGCATCATTCCCATCAAAGGGATCGGCGAAATTGCAGCCGATGCCGATCTGGGGAAGATCATTTATACAGCCATCCAGGCACAGGGACTTCAAATCGAAGCCAGCGATATCCTGGTTATTACCCAGAAAATTGTCTCGAAGGCAGAAGGCCGGGTCGTTCAGCTTGATGAGATTCAACCTTCGGCTTTTGCCAAAAAATTCGCTAATGAATATAAGAAAGACGCCCAGCATGTCGAGGTCGTCTTGCAAGAAAGCCATCGCATTGTTCGTATGAGCCATGGTGTCCTGATCAGTGAAACTGAGCACGGCTTTATCTGCGCCAATGCTGGCGTTGACGAATCCAATGTAAACGGCGCTCGCCAGCTTACTTTGTTGCCACACGACTCAGATCTCTCGGCCCGTAAAATTCGGACCCGACTGCAACAGCTCACGTCTGAAAACGCCCGGCAGGCCGAAGTGCCTGATCTGGCGATCATTATCTCCGATACCTGGGGTCGACCCTGGCGCAACGGCCAGGTGAATATGGCGATTGGCGTGGCCGGGATGGAATCGATCGCGGACTATCGTGGCCAGGACGATCCCTATGGCTATCGGCTTGAGGCCAGCGCCATTGCGGTCGCCGATGAACTGGCATCTGCCGCTGAGCTGGTTATGGGCAAGATCGATCAGATTCCAGTTGCCCTGATCCGTGGCTATCACTACACACGATCGGAAAGCGACTCGCGAATGTTGATTCGCGACGCTTCAACCGATATGTTCCGCTAGAGACCGGGGCCAAAATGAAGACAGAGATAGATATGACCCAAACCAACCAGGATGCGATCATCCATCCACAGCGTGCCGATGACCTGGCAGAGCTGATTCAGGGCCGACGCAGCGTACGCACGTACTTGCCCACACCGGTCAAGCGAGAACACATCATGCAAGTGATTGACGCCGCTCGCTGGGCTCCCTCGCCCCACGGACGTCAACCCTGGCGCTTCGCAGTAATTACACGCCAGGAGCGAAAAGTTCTGTTGGCCGACCGCATGGGCGAAACCTGGCAGAATCAGCTCGAAATGGATGGTCAGGACGCTTCGATTGTGCAGATCAGAAAAGACAAGTCTCGCCAGCGGTTGCTCGAAGCTCCGGCACTGATTCTGCCGTGTCTTTATCTGGAAGATCTGGATACTTACCCAGATCCACAACGCCAGGCCGATGAAACGACGATGGCAGTCCAGAGCCTTGGCGCAGCAATTCAAAACATGCTCTTGATGGCCTATAAACTGGGCCTCGATGGTGGCTGGATGTGCGCCCCGCTCTTCTGCCCGGAGATTGTGGTGGAGGCGCTTGATCTCGATCCCCACCTGATTCCGCAGGCGCTGATTACGCTTGGCTATGCGGCAGCCGATCCCAAACGACGGGGACGACTACCACTGGACAAACTCATAGTGCAATTTGATTAGGAGAAGAAGTTTATGATCGTGGTGCTGGCAGGTGGTGTTGGAGCCGCCCGTTTTTTGGAGGGCCTGGTCCAGGTTGTCCCTCAAGAAGAAATCACGGTGATCGTCAATACCGGCGATGACCGTGACTTTTACGGACTCCATGTTTCCCCCGATAGCGACATCGTGATGTATACATTGGCTGATCTGGTCGATACTACCAACGGCTGGGGGATTCGCAATGATACATATCATACAATGAAGCAGCTTACAGCCTATGGTGAAGAGGATTGGTTTATGCTGGGCGACCGCGATCTGGCGACACATATCTATCGCACCCGCCGCCTGCGTGCAGGACAGCCACTCAGCGCAATCGCGGATGAGCTCCGTCTCAAACTGGGACTCAAGTTGCGGGTCATTCCAATGACTGATCAGCCTTTCGCAACCCATATACGCACGGCAAACGGCTTGATTCACTTTGAGGAGTATATGGTCCAGCACCGCGCTGCCGATGATGTTCTGGGTGTCCAGTTCGTCGGAGCGAAAGAGGCAAAACCCGCCCCTGGCGTGCTGGATGCCATTAAACAGGCCGACGCAATTCTGCTAGCTCCCAGCAATCCAATTGTCAGTATCGGCAGTATCCTCGCCGTTCCTGGCATTCATGATGCCCTGCACGAGGCCAGCGGTATGACCGTTGCGATCAGTCCAATTATCGGTGGCGCTCCTATCAAGGGACCAGCGGACAAGCTGATGCGCGGACTAAAAATGGACGTCTCGGCGGTCGGCGTGGCGCGCTGCTATCGAGATTTCCTGGATGTGATGGTCATTGATCAACAGGATGCGGCTTTAATCAGCCAGATCGAAGACCTCGGCATTCCAGCCATTGCGACCGATACGATTATGCGCGATCTCGAAACCAAAGCCAAACTTGCCCGCACCGTCTTACAAGCAGCAGGATTACCATATTAGTTCTATCCGTCAACTTCCTGGCCGCATTCCAACAGTGTTGCCAACTGGATTATAAAGAGTTAACCAATGACATACAGAGCCATAGTTCCCGTCAAAACTTTGACAGCCGCCAAAAGCCGACTCGCCGATCATCTTAGCGCTTATCAACGTCAGCGACTGGTCCTTTATATGCTGCACCATGTCCTGGACATCTTACATGCCAGCGAGATTTTTGAGTGTATTTCCGTGGTAAGTGCCGACGATACGGTCTTAAAGAAGGCCCAAAGCTGGGGAGCCACGGCTCTGGTAGAAGAACTGGCAGGCCATAATCCGGCCCTGCACGCGGCCGCTTTGCGCGAACGCGAGGCCGGAGCAAGCTCGCTACTTACAATATCCGCTGACCTGCCACTGCTGAAAGTCACAGATATTCATACGATGGTTGCTTATGGCACAACCCACCCGATTGTGCTGGCATCCTCCCGCGAAGGAACGGGAACCAACGCCGTGCTGATGCGCCCGCCTTTGGCTCTCCCCTATCTCTTCGGCGTTGGCAGCCTGCAAAGCTATCAAAAAGCCGCACGACAACGCGGCCTTTCTGCTCAACTCTATCAAAGCGAGGGTCTGGCGCTCGACGTCGATACGATTGAGGACCTGCACGAGCTACAACTGCGTGGAAAATGCTTCTTCGGCGAGTGGCATGATACGCTACCAGCTCACAGTCGCATCTGTTAAGTTCCAAGCTGATTTCTTGGTTTAATCAAAGTTATATATTCCTGAGCTGAGGGATCGGCTCAGCCAACCAACAAAGGTAAGGAGACAATTCCAGGTTATGGCAAAAAGTTTCTCGGCACAAGCTCAGGCATTTTTGCGCGAAAAGCGCTTCGCGGTGCTTGCAACGCTCAATCAGGACGGCACGATTCAGCAAACGACGATGTGGTATCTACTGGAAGACGACGGCACGATTATGATGAATACCAAAGTTGGCCGTCTCAAAGAGCGCAACCTGCGCCGCGACCAGCGCATCTCGATCTGTGTTGAAGATGGCTACAGTTATATCAGCATCAACGGCCCCGTCGAGCTGATCGACGATCAGGAAACGGCCCAGCATGATATTTATCGCCTCTCCGAACGCTATCATGGTCCAGATAAGGCCAGGAAACAGATGGAAGAGCAGTTTTCGCACGAGCAACGCGTCACCCTGCGCCTGACTTGCGAAAAAATTCACGAGTATCTGGATTAGGGTGGTTCTCATCTAAAGAAGGCTCCTTGCTAAAAGGAGCCTTCTTTTAGGGCCTGTAAAGACTTACAATAAATAGAGCGAGAACAAATGAGGAGTTTTTATTCATGGTCAAAATTATTTCGGGCGAACGGATTGCCAGGCAAGGTCGTGTATTTCTTGGATGTTGTGCGGTGATTTTTGACGAAACAAGAGAAAAAATACTGCTTACCCGTCGATCCGACAATGGTCGCTGGTGCCTTCCAGGCGGCCAATTGGAGCCGGGAGAATCCGTTGCAGAAGCATGCACACGGGAGGTTCTGGAGGAAACGGGTCTGACCGTTCATATCACAAAACTTATCGGCACCTATTCATCCCCGCATCGCTTGCATGAATATCCAGATGGGAATCGCTTTCACATTATCAGCCTGTGTTTTGAGGCCCAGCCGACAACAGGAGATCTCTCGTTGAGCGATGAAACAACCGAATACGGTTACTTTAGTTCGAGTGAGATGGAGACAATGGATATTATGGAACCACATGTGGAACGCATTCACGATGCCTTCAAGGCAAATGAGCAGGCTTTTATTAGATAGCAGTGTTTGGTAGATCAACCGTATTCCTGGCCACTTTGAGGAAGCATTAGAACCTTCCTCAAAGTGGATAACAAGGTTCTCCAATTGCCGCCTCCTGCGTTCAACGCTGCCTGGGTTGTTGCGTTGACAGGCGAAAAGACGCATGCTACAGTACAGAGGAAACTCTTGCATAATTGGGTAGAAAGCAGTTTTTGAGAGGCGTAATTAATGTCTGCATATATTAATCGTCAAATCGGCAATTACATCATAACGGATGCAATCGCGAGTGGTGGATTTGGCCGGGTCTATAAAGGTCATCATATCTACCTGACCGAGCGGATAGTTGCTATCAAGTTACTGCAAGCCTTCCATATCGATTCCACCGAAGAGCGCCAGAGCTTTCTTCAAGAGGCCCAGATTCTGGAAAAGCTCAAACATCCGCATATCTTGCCGATTCTGGACGTTGGGATTGATGATACTGTGCCATTTTTAATCACGGAATACGCCCCCAACGGCTCGCTACACACCCGTATCGCACAGCAACACGCCAGCCCTTTCCCAACAAACGAAGCGTTACGTATCGTTACGCAGATTGGAGAGGCGATCCAGTTCGCACATCAGCAGCAGATCATCCATCGCGACCTTAAACCTGACAATATTCTGTTTAACAGCACCGACGAGGTTCTGGTCGCCGATTTCGGCATCGCAGTCATCCTGGAAACCTCCAGCATTCGCAATACCGCCGCCACTGGGACGCCTTCTTATATGGCTCCTGAACAGTTTAGAGGCTCCGTCAGCCGCGAATCAGATCAGTATTCGCTTGGCTGCATCGCTTACGAGCTTTTTACAGGCAAACGCCCTTTTGAGGTCAATGACTTTATTTCGCTGGGCTTTATGCACGCAACGGAACAGGTCGTACCGCCGCATCAGCTCAACCCAGAAATTCCACCGCATGTCGAGCAGGCTATTCTCAAGGCGATGGGCAAACAACGGCATGAACGTTTTCCAGATATCGCCAGCTTTATCGCAGCCCTGAATGCAATCCCCCCAACGGTCGCGGCCAAACCATTCTTCCAGCAGCCCGAACCCTTGATGGAAGAGCAAGAAGTAGACATTGCTCCGCCGCCACCACCAATCAATACTGATGCCCCAGTCTCAAACTATAACACCCCTTATGGACAGGGAAACATTGCCTATCCTCCAACTGAACTAGCTTCAATGCCCTATACCGGGTATTCTCCACAAGCGTTTCCAATGGAAGGCTACGCCTCACAGGAAAAGAACTCCTATAATAGCATGCCGCAATATCAGCAATCAGCGGGCTATGCTCCGCAAGCTTTTCAGCAACAGATGCTACAAACTAATCGCCGGGCCAATCGGGAATCCTTTGATATGATTCTTCCTCAGGATGAGAAAGACGCCCGCAACTATTACCTGATCTACTTTTTGCTCCAGCTCTTCACAAGCTATCTTGCTCCGATTATCTCACTGATTCTTTTCTTTATCTTCCTGAACAAAAGCAAGACCAAGGGACGCTTTATGCGCTTCCACTTTATGCAGGCTACGCTCCTCCAGGTCGTGGCAGACGTGGTTCTACTTTTGACCGTTATATGCCTGGGTAATGCATCTACTACCGATGCCTATGGCACGACAACAACAAATGGGACAGCGACATTCTTCGCAGTCATTGGCGTTCTCGCTTTACTTGGCCTCTTCAGTTACTGGCTCTATGTATTATCGGGGATTGCCAAAAGAAAATACACCCAACTCCCTGTCATCGGAAAATATGCCAGAAAGTTCGCTGATGAGCCTTTTCCAGCTTATTAATGCTTTATAGCCAAAACAGAGAAGCAGGCGTGATCCACCATCAATTGGGTGGACCATGCCTGCTTCTCTCATCATCAAAACGATTTGTTTATGCCTCTTTTGTACATAATCAGAATTGGTCGCATTATGAAATAGGGGTAGCGGAGAATGTCGCATCCAGGCCTTGTGACTGCGTATGCAAGCTAATTGCGCAATACATAAAACCAGGCGGAAGTGAAGATGGACTTACCATAACGGACTGATTGATCTGACTCTCAAAGGACTCTGCGACGCCTGTCACGGGTATCTCACCGATGGTGACACTCAAAATATGGATATGTGGCTGACAGGCCTGCACCGTCGTTTGGGCAATAATCATAAATGGACGCGACACCCCTAGTCCCAGTACGCCGCTCACAGTATCATCGCCTGTAATCGTCATACGGTCGGTTGGAGTTAATCTCAATTGGACATTCGTGATCTTCCCAGGAATAGTCGATGAGGCCAGATTTCGATTAATCACTCCTGTCAGATAATTCTTGCTCAAGCTGACAGTTATTGCCCCCTGCTGACTCGACTTCACATCTGGCGACGAGAGAGGCGGGTTGCTCGAAATAGAGGAAAGCACCAGCAGAGTAACGATTATCCCCACCAACACCCCCAACAACGGCATAATAATCCTCCCTTTACGGCTCCGCAGCCAGCGACGTAGTTTATGTCGAAAAGAGGAAATTTGCTTGTCCGGTAAATGCAAATGTGGACCAGAAGGGATTCTTCGAGGCAGCTTATCCATGTGATCTGTCTCCTGAACATTTATTAACATTCATATTACCCCTTCTCCATCAAAGAAAGCAAGCAAGATTGCAGGATTGTGCAAATTGCACAAAATTGTACAGAAAACTTTCGGATAAAGTAGCTGTAGTATCGCATAGAGAGCAAAGAGTATGATTAACGTATGAGTAAAATTACCGAACTTTTTGAAATGCAGGCAGTTTCATAACAGTCGCAATATCAAATTTTCTGGCGGCAAAGGGTGCCCAATAATTCCAGCAAAGAGGCCGGGAGAGAGTATGCAGAAGGAGAAAAGAGCGCATGACCCCCGAAGAAGTAATCCAGTTTGCTAAAGACCAGGGTGCTAAAATGGTCGACTTTAAGTTCGTTGACCTCCCTGGCACCTGGCAGCACTTTAGTATGCCTATCCATGAGATCGAAGCAGAGACCTTCGTTGAAGGTAAAGCCTTTGACGGCTCCAGCATTCGTGGTTTCCAACAGATTAATGAAAGCGATATGCTGGTTATCCCTGATGCGAACACTGCTATCATGGACCCCTTTACCGCTGCTCCCACCTTAAGCCTGATCTGCAATATTGCCCACCCTGGCCCTGCCGGACGCAAAAAAAGATACAGCCGTGACCCACGCCATATCGCGTTGAAGGCCGAAGAGTATCTGAAGACGAGCGGAATCGCGGACCGCAGCTACTTTGGTCCCGAAGCTGAGTTCTTCATTTTCGACAATGTTCGCTTCAATTCAACAGACAATATTCAGTACGCCGAAGTCGATTCGGACGAAGCTCCCTGGAACAGTTCTCGCAACGGCACCCCAAACCTGGGACACCGGATGCGCACCAAAGAGGGCTACTTCCCGGTTGCTCCAAACGATACCCTCCAGGACCTGCGCACAGAAATGGTGCTCCAGTTGGAAGAGCTGGGTGTGCA
>DASSXK010000499.1:0-3101 GCA_035703945.1 Ktedonobacteraceae bacterium
TGGCGGCCCTCCAGATAATCGAGCAACAGACGGGCAAACAGTTTGGACAAGAAGAAAACCCTCTGCTTGTCTCTGTCCGGTCAGGCGCAAAGTTTTCCATGCCCGGTATGATGGATACAGTCCTGAACCTGGGAATCAATGACGAAACGGTCAAGGGGCTGGTCAAGCTGACCGGTAATGAGCGTTTCGCCTACGATGCCTACCGTCGCTTCATTCAAATGTTCAGTAAAATCGTCCTCAACACCGATCCCGCAGATTTCGAACGCTTACTTGATGAATACAAGGAACGTGCTCACGTCCAGACCGATGCGGAACTGTCCGCCGATGATCTTAAAAAGCTCGTTGTCGATTTTAAACAGGTCGCGGAAAAGAAATCTGGTGAGCCTTTTCCCACCGACGTTTATTTACAACTACACAAAGCTATCGAGGCCGTTTTCTCTTCCTGGAATAATAAACGTGCCATCGATTATCGCAATTTCAACAAAATTCCTCACAATCTCGGTACGGCCGTCAATGTGCAAAGCATGGTCTTTGGAAACATGGGCAATGACAGCGGCACTGGCGTGGCCTTTACCCGCAACCCTGGCACCGGCGAAAAACAACTCTATGGTGAATATCTGTTGAATGCTCAGGGTGAAGATGTCGTGGCTGGTATCCGTACGCCTTCCAAGATCAGCCGCCTGCATGAGGATCTTCCCCATGTCTTCGAGCAGTTCACCGAGATCGCCCAGCGCCTGGAAAAACACTACCGCGATATGCAGGACCTGGAATTCACAGTCGAAAAGGGACGCCTCTACATGTTGCAGACCCGTTCGGCCAAGCGTACCGCCCAGGCTGCGATTAAAGTTGCCGTCGATATGGTTCAGGAAGGTTTGATCACGGAGGAAGAAGCAGTCCAGCGTGTCGAGCCACAGCAGGTCTACCAACTGCTCCTCCCACGTTTTGATGATGCCGAAAAATTCCGCGCCAGCCAGGAAGGCCGTCTCCTCGCAAAGGGTCTGAACGCCTCGCCAGGAGCAGCCACAGGGAAAGCAATCTTCAATGCCGACCGCGCTGAGGAACTGGGCAAATCCGGCGTCTCGGTCGTGCTGGTTCGTCCTGAAACCAGCCCGGACGATGTCCATGGCATGCTGGTCGCGAAGGGTATCCTGACGGCCCGAGGTGGGGCAACCAGTCACGCGGCCGTTGTTGCGCGTGGTCTTGGTCTGCCCTGTGTCGCAGGCTGCGAAGGCATTCGCGTCCACGAAGAAGAGAGGCTCTTCAAAGTTGTTGGTAGCGACACCATCATCCGCGAAGGCGACGACATCTCGATTGATGGTGCCACCGGCGAAGTCTTTGCGGGTCTTATCAAGACGGTCGCGCCAGACTTCGATAAAGAGCATGATCTCAAACAACTGCTCATCTGGGCCGATAAGTTTCGCGCTTTGGGCATCTGGGCTAATGCTGACTATCCACGCGATGCCAAAGTTGCGGTAACTTTTGGCGCGGAAGGTATCGGCCTCTGCCGCACCGAGCATATGTTCATGGAATCAGAGCGCCTGCCAATCGTGCAGGAGATGATCCTGGCAAAAACGACGGCTGAGCGTCAATCCGCCCTGGATCGCCTCCTTCCCTATCAGCGCAGCGATTTCAAAGGCATCTTCGAGACCATGGTCAATCCGAAGACCGGCGAGGGGTATCCAGTCGTGATTCGTTTGATCGATCCGCCCCTCCACGAGTTCCTGCCTTCCTATGAAGATCTGCTGGTCGAAGTCACCAAATTGGAGACACTGGGGAATAATCCAGAGGAACTGGCAAAGAAGCGCGAGATGCTTGAAGCTGTCAACAATATGCGCGAGATGAATCCCATGCTGGGCCTGCGCGGCTGTCGCCTGGGTCTGCTCTTCCCCGAAATCAACGTTATGCAGACACGGGCGATCCTGGAAGCAGCAGTCGAGCTGGAAAACGAAGGCAAAAAGTTACATCCAAAGATCATGATTCCACTTGTCGGCCACGTCAACGAACTGCGCGAGGTTCGTCGCCAGTTGGAGGCCGTTGCCGCCGATATCAATCGTCAATCTGGCAAGACAGTTGATTACAAATTCGGGACAATGATCGAACTGCCACGCGCCGCCCTGACCGCCGATCAGATCGCACCTGTCGCTGATTTCTTTAGCTTCGGTACCAACGACCTGACGCAGACAACGTTTGGCTTCAGCCGTGACGATGCCGAAGGCAAGTTCCTGCTGCGCTATGTCGAAGGTCTGGACGAGCCAGGACTGGAAGGCAAAGTCAAGATCCTGCCAGTCAACCCCTTCCAGACCCTGGATCGCGACGGCGTTGGCCAACTTGTCTCGATGGCTGCCAAGAACGGCCGGGCCGCCAATCCAGAGCTCGAAGTTGGTGTCTGTGGCGAACATGGTGGCGATCCCAACAGCATCGAGTTCTTCCACATTCTGGGACTCGATTATGTGAGTTGCTCACCGTTCCGCGTGCCGGTTGCTCGTCTGGCAGCCGCACAGGCCGCACTCAAGAAAACTGAGCGCGACCGCTAGTGTTCTAAAATACCTGATGGGTAGATCTTACTTTTCTGTAAGGTCTACCCATCAGATTCGAATCTCAGATCATATCCCAGAGATACCAACACAAATAATTTATAACACCTTTCCTCACAAGTCCTGGACTTGCACGTCCTTCAAAGAAAAAAGAGGACAATCCCTGGGAACAAACTGAACTAAAACAGCAGTATATAATTATACTTACCTGACTATGTATATATTGATAATAAAGCATGTTACCATTATAATGGTAATACAGATGTATGGATACCCATCACTTAATTTAGCAGGAAACTGGTAGATCCGTATATCGATGCCCTTGATCCTGCAAGTGGATTCTCAATAGTACGCTCAACAGGCTCATTTTATTTGTAGCAAGCAGGTTAGTCAGGAATGACTTGGCCTGCAACAAGTTCATTTTGGATCGCCAACATAAGGAGGTAAACAAAAGCTACGTTTGAGTTGGAAAGATGATGCTGTTCACATTTGTTATCGATGTGGCATGGCCGAAAGGACGATGTCACTCAAACAGAAATAGCGAGGAATAGTATGCGTCGATTTACA
>DASSXK010000647.1:0-10235 GCA_035703945.1 Ktedonobacteraceae bacterium
GAGCGTGTTCTTCTACTCCGGTGCTCAGTTAAGGCACGATCCTCTAATGGACGCTTTGGCCAGGAACAACAGAGGGCGAAGGTCGATCTTTTTGAATTGGTCGAGCCAGGTGAAAGGAGGAGCCTTTCGCCTTCTGTGTTCAACAGATTTCCGAACAAGTGTACGACACGTTCTTGCCCTCTGTCGAGGGGCTTAGTTACCATATTACTGTAGAAGAAAGGAGGACAGCATCCCCATGAAGCTGCCCTCTTTTCTCAAGGAGAGGAGACAGTAATAAACTTTTGTGGTGGTAACAGCTTTCAGAGCAAGTCTGGAGCAAGGCTCGACAGACCTTCCCCGGTGCATCGCTTCTACAGAGCTAGCCTGGAGTAAAACTCAACAGGCCCGCCTGGAGCAATGTCAACAGAGCAGATAGGCACCCGACCGATTGCTGACCACCACTAGCTATAGTTTACGTGATCAGACTTTCTCTCAACTTTTTTGGGGCTTCTTTCCACATACTCTTTAAGCAACAAGTCCAGATCCTTACTACAAGCTCTCTCAAGCCACTCTGCTTATAAAATATTCCCGAAATATAGAGAAGAAAAAGGCTCAATCTTACATAAGACATTTTTCAGAAATAGAGCATGGAATTCAGTTCAGCTTATTTTACAATTGTGATATGATAAGGTCTGAAAGAATAGCACAATACAGGGCAAGCCTGTTCGTTATAAGCTACCCTTTGGAGGATTTCAATTCATGAAGGCAGTCAAAACCCATGTGGGGCGTTGCGATACCTGTGGAGAACCGGCAGCCTATGCCCAATTGCTCTCAGGCAGCCGAACCTTCCGTTTCTGCGAGAAGCATGTTCCCCCGCTTGTCAAAAAGCAAGCTGATGCCACAGCCAGCAACGAAGCCAAGAAATAAAGCAAGCTCCCCGTCAATCTAACTCGGGGAGCTTCTTTATTTCAACCCTAACGTCTCCCTATCTTCTCATAATCATGATCCCATTGCAGACGAAGAGTGAGTGAAGGCATACGCCCGAACAACCTCCCGCATATGACGCGTAATTACGTGCGCCAACACGAGGTGAGCATCTTCCTCCTGCTCAATCGTACGTCCAGGGGCCAGCACATAGCAATCAACGATGTTCTTTACGGCACCACCCGTCGCACCAAGTAAACCAACCGTAAAGGCTTGCAGCTCTTTGGCGAGGGAAAAGGCCTGGATAATATTGCGCGAGTTCCCACTGGTGCTAATCCCGATCACCACGTCATCTGGCTCCAGGATATTTGCCAACTGCTCGCAGAAAACACGTTCAAAGGCCGTATCATTGCTCCAGGCTGTCAGCAAAGGAACATTATCTGTCAAAGAGACCGCCCTTAAACGCGGAACCCCCGGCATAATCGTATTCTTTGCGAGGTCCAGCGCAAGATGAGAAGCAGTCGCCGCGCTTCCTCCATTTCCCATGATAAAGATGCGTCTACCTCTGCAATAGGCATTTTCGAGCAATCCGAAGACAGTGTAGAGACTGGAAAGCTCAATTGCTTGCAACATCTGCTCAAATTCAGCAAAATAGGCCGTTATTGGCTCCACAGCACGCCTCTCTCCTCAAACATTATGGGTGACTTGAAAATGCACGTAAGAATGAAACATCGCCAGGACCCGGTGAAGCATGCTCATCTTCATGCGCCGACTGGAACACAACCGAAGCTCCAGCCTGCTCAAATTGGAAAAGCAGCCGTTTTAATCCTCGCTCTTCCAGCACTGCTGTTACCGCCGCTTGAGCTCGTTCGGGACAATACAAGAGCAAAAATCCCCCACCTCCAGCCCCAGTGATCTTGCCAGCCTTGGCCCCATTAAAGCCAGCCACCACAAAGGCTCTATCAATAAAATGATTCGTGATACCGGGCGCAAGTAGGCGCTTCTCCTGCCAGGAATAATCCAACAAGCGGGCAAATTCGTCCAAATCTCCCCGTTCCAGGCAGCGTTTCATATCCAGTGCCGCCTGTTTAATATTATGTAAAAAACCTAGAATATCTGGATTTTGATATTGAGTGGATTTTCTTTGCTTCACCAGAATGCTTGCCGAGGCATGTGAAAGTCCGGTAGAGAAAAGCATCAGGCGCTTCTCCAGCGTCAACTTTATCTCCGGATCTATCTGTAAAGGCACAACCTCAACGCCATCGTTGCTGAACGTTAACATATTCAGACCCCCAAAGGCCGAGGCATAGTGATCCTGCTTCCCAATTGGCAAACCCAGCCTGGATATTTCAATTGAGGCTGCCAGCTCTGCAAGCTGATCCTTCTCTAATGGCTGTTTCAGCCAGGTTGACAGCGCATGAATGATCGCCACCGCCGCCGCACTGGAGGAACCCAATCCCGTCCCCGGAGGAACTTCACTTGCCAGAAACGCTTGCAGTCCTCCTTCCACCCTGAAGTGTTGAAAAATCGCCTCCGGGAGGGCCAGTGGACTTTTTCCATCGAATCCTTGTGTTATAGGAGAGCGGAAAAGAGATTGATAATCAGCAGAGATCACCTGGAGCATCCTGGAGTCAGCAGGATTGATAAGCACATAGAAATACTTATCAATCGACGTACTCACCACCACTCCCCCATACCTGCTATAGTAAGCTTCGAGGTCAGTGCCACCCCCGCCCAAACTTATACGCATTGGCGATCGGACAATTAACATGAACACCTCCTTTCAGTCAATAAGATCCGGGATAACGGGTACCTTCATTGCAGTACTCAAAACCCTGGCAACTTCTGGTCGTGTAAATTCTGGTGGGGGAAGCTGGCCTGCTCGCAGCATCTGGCGAACCTTTGTGCCACTCAAAATCAGATGCTTGCTCACCTCATGAGGGCAGGTCTTACTGGAGGCAATTCCACCACAGATCTGGCAGTAGAAAGTATGCTCAAAAAACAGCGGCTCAATCGCCAGTGCCTGTGCATCAAACTCAGAAAAAATCCACTGAGCATCGTAGGTGCCATAAAAACTGCCGATGCCAGCGTGATCGCGTCCCACAATAAAGTGCGTGCAGCCATAGTTCTTCCGAATCAGGGCATGAAAAATCGCTTCGCGTGGGCCCGCATAGCGCATCGACGCGGGCATCACCCCCAGCAATACCCGCTGTGAGGGATAATATTGGTCCAGTAACACCTCGTAACATTTGATCCTGATATCAGCCGGAATATCTTCAGTGCGCGTCTCACCTACCAGAGGATGCAAGAAAAGACCATCCACCATTTCCAGGGCACACTTCTGGATATATTCATGCGCTCGATGAACGGGATTGCGTGTCTGAAAACCGGCCACACGCTTCCAGCCACGCTCGGCAAAGATACGTCGGCTCTCCCCTGGAGAATACTGATATTTGCTAAACATCGTAACAGGGAGTGTAATAACCTCAACAGGACCGCCCAGCAAACACGGTCCCTGGCGAAAAAGTGTTTGAACCCCTGTATGGGTTGGATCGTCAGTACGATAGACCTGAAGCGCCTCATTGATTTGATTATAGGGGAAGATCTCTTCCAGCGTCATCACTGCGTAAAGACTCCCTTGAGCATCTATCAGCGCCACTCGCTGTCCTTCTTTCAGACCAACCGCCTGCTCCGAGGTTACGGATAGCGTAATTGGAATAGTCCAGGGGAGACCAGAAGACAGATGCATCGTCCAAACAACCGCATGATAATCTTTTGATCCCATAAAACCCTGTAACGGGCTATATGCACCGCTCGCAAGCATTTCCAGGTCCGAGAGTTCCCTTACCCCCAATACGATCTTCGCTAATGTAGCTGCCTCCTCGCAAAGTGCAGTGCGAGCCTGCTCACTCACCAGTCTCGTCGTTAACTTTCCACCATGTGGTGCGATTAATTCATTCGCCATCATATCCCTCTCTACTTTCTTCCTGACAGTATTAGTGAGCAATCCCTGCTTCTCAACGAATGCTTCCTTGCATCTCATTGCGTACAACATTAATTGCAAACGGCATCCACAGGCAGATCCGGCTCCAGATAGCCCGCAAGCGTGATACCAGCAATGATCTGAGCAACACAGGCCTCAATCGTAGAGGTCGCGGTTTCAACAACGATCTCCGGGTGAAGCGGCTCTTCATATGGGTCATCCACGCCCGTAAAATTCGACAAGCGCCCCTGATCAACCAGTGCATATAAACCTTTGGGATCACGTACTCGACACATCTCAATTGGACATCGGACATAAACTTCTACAAAGCGATTAAGGTCACGGCGTGCCCGGTCCCGGGCCTCGCGATAGGGGGAGATTGCCGAAGTAATACAGATCACACCATGACGTGCGAGCAAACTACACACAAATGTAATCCGTTTAATATTGAGGTTTCTATCTTCGCGACTGAAACCAAGATCTCCACATAAATAGGAGCGCACGACATCGCCGTCTAATACCTCAACCTCACGCTGCCGTGAAGCCAGGTAACGCTCCAGATGCAGCGCCAGGGTGCTTTTGCCTGAGGCTGATAGGCCTGTCAACCAAATTGTAAAACCAGGCAGTGTTTCTTGTTGAAATGTAGACATATATATCCCTTCCTCATTCACATAGACATGTTCAATTACATCAATGAAGGAGTTAAAATGGTCGCCCCTGCATATCAGAGGGAACAGGCAACGAAAATTGTTGGAGAAGCATCGGGGCAATATCCATTAGCTGTAGACCACTCACTTCCCTGCCACCTTCACTTTCTACTTGATCCGGATCATGCTTAATCACAATTCCATGAGACGCATGATTGCACTCATCGGGTCCGGTATCATTTTCAAACGTATAAATCGAGTTATAGCCAAGCGAACCGACCGAGCGCCATGAAAGATCTCCCAGGTAAGCGATCAGATCGGGCGGAACACCATTGCAGGCCCGATAGACCTCCCCTGGTCGAAAAATCCGTGTTCCCAGTGGGACCCCAGCGGGATCGGTCAAGTTTTCCAATTTTTGTTGCAGTTCCACACACAAAGCATCAACCTCACTCGGAGGCACCTGGCCCTGGGGTTCTCGCCCAAGCACATTCAAAAAGATGCGGGCATAATAACCGCCGTCGCTCCAGGCCCGTGTACGCTTCCAATCAATCTCGCATTGATCAATTGGAGTTAACTTTTCGGGCAAGGCTTTCAGGACAAGATAGCCCTCACGCATCAACCATTCATTGATACAAATGCCACCGAGCATGGGCTTAGCTCCATGATCGGACACCACGCAGACAGTCGTATCATCGTCCAGCAATGCCAAAATCTGCCCGATTGCGGCATCCAGATAACAATAGTAGTCGTGGATTGCGTCACGATAGAGTGGGTGTGCTTCGTGTCGTGGATGGGTTTGATCATAGTAGCTCCAGAAACCATGATGGATGCGATCGGTTCCCATCTCCACAAACATAAAGAAATCCCATTCTTTCTCCACCAACCACCTGCGAACCAGAGCCAGCCGCCTCTCTGTCATCAAGTAGATCTGATCCAGCAGATACGATTTATCTGCTGTCCTGAATTCTGGAACATCCACAAGGTAATTTCCCACGATCTGCTCAATTTCTTGCATCAATCCTGACGGATAGGTATAAGGACGATGAGGATTTGTCGTTGAAGGACTAAGGAAGCACCCAACCTGGATACCATTGACTTCAGAAGGAGGGTATGTTTGAGGTACACCAATTGTAATCACCTTTTTTCCGGCCCGAGATAGCAGATCCCAGACTCGATCCGCCTTGATGTCCGTCGCATTAGCAAGTTTATAGCGTCCATAAGAATAATCAACACGATTGCGAAAGCCATAACACCCCAACACCCCGGGATCTTTGCTTGCCATCATAGAACTCCAGGCGGGCACCGTAATTGGAGGAATACAGCTTTCCAGGCGTCCCCAGACTCCATGATTCATCAGGCGAGCCAGATTGGGCAGATCCGCTAACCATTGCTCAAAAACCAGTTCCGGCGGCGCACAATCCAGGCCAATGACCAGCACTTTCTTTCTTCGATCCATAAACGTAAAAACACAGTCAAAGTCTGTGTCGTCCCTCTCTTTCCACTTCCACGTCATTCAGCACATTCGTTGCAATATACAAGCTCAACACGCAGAATGCTTGAATAGCTAGCAACTTATAATATCATTTGCTTTTATATGTATTATAATAACCTAAGTTTGAAGAAGAATTACAGGCCATTCGGGTGCTAAAATAGCTACGAATGGGTCATATCGGTAATTAATAATTTACCGATTCATATAGTAGCCCTGTTTGTTACACAAAAAATTGTGCGATTATGGCATCAATTAGAGGTCCTTCAACCGTGCAATTCACAGCTCATCCTTTAGCACGATTCAACCATGTGTGCCATATCACATTAATTATGTTAACTAGCATAACTAAATTTAGCTAAATCGGTTATAGCAATCGTCCTGATTTGGGAGTATAGTATAAGAAATATCCTGACCTGTTAAAAAGTAGGATAGAAAAATCAATTAATGCGGACAGAAAGGAACGTCAAGCATGACAAGCAACAAAAAAGTGCGCGTCGCTATCATTGGCGTTGGCAACTGTGCTAGCTCGCTGGTACAGGGAGTACATTATTATAAAGATGCAAGTCCGGATGATTTCATTCCAGGACTGATGCATGTAGATCTAGCTGGCTATCATATCAAGGATGTTGAATTTTCAGCAGCATTTGATATAGATCAGAACAAGGTCGGAAAAGACCTCAGCGAGGCAATCTATACGGCCCCGAATAATACGTATCGTTTTGCGGATGTCCCTTTCCTTAATACAAAAGTCTCGCGTGGGATGACTCACGATGGTTTGGGAAAATACCTTTCCAAGATCATCACCAAAGCCCCTGGGCCGACCGATGATATTGTACGCATCTTAAAAGATACCGGCACCGATGTTGTCATCAATTACCTGCCTGTCGGTTCAGAGAATGCCACAAAATGGTATGTTGAGCAGATCCTCCAGGCTGGTGTTGGCTTCGTCAATTGCATCCCTGTCTTTATCGGGCGTGAAACTTACTGGCAGGAGCGCTTTAAAGAGGTGGGGCTCCCGATGATCGGGGACGACATCAAGAGCCAGGTGGGAGCAACCATCGTGCATCGTAAACTGGCACGCCTGTTTGCGGAGCGCGGAGTCAAGGTTGAACGCACAATGCAGCTAAATGTCGGTGGTAACACCGATTTTTATAACATGTTGGAGCGCGAGCGCCTCGAATCGAAAAAGATCAGCAAAACCAATGCTGTCACCAGCCAGCTCGATTATTCACTGGGTGAAGACAACGTCCACATCGGCCCTTCTGACTATGTGGCCTGGTTGAGCGATCGTAAATGGGCTTACATTCGACTCGAAGGGCGCACATTCGGAGATGTACCCCTGAATGTAGAATTGAAGCTCGAAGTCTGGGATTCGCCAAACTCGGCGGGTGTCGTCATTGACGCCGTCCGAATGGTCAAACTGGCAATGGATCGTGGCATCAGCGGCACGTTAGAAGGCCCCAGCGCCTACCTGATGAAATCCCCGCCAATCCAGCACCATGATGATCAGGCACTGGAAATGACCGAGGCCTATATTCGTGGTGAAGAATTCGATTCAACCACCCAGACTCGCAGTACCGTCAAATCCGAGGCATCTCATCTGGAACAGTCGAACGGACATAAGGTCGAAGCAACAAAAGAGTAGGTGATTTCACCTATCTGGCGCTGCTATGAGGTCTCCCTTAAAAGAGGCCTCATTCACGACCTGAAGCTGTTTTTAACGTTGTGGTGTCACCGTATTTTGAGGAGGAGTATCAACCGCCCTCAATAACTCCTCACGCACAATTGTTACCTCTGGTGGAGCATTAATCCCTATTTTTACCCGTTCGCCTTCTACAGCCAGTACAGATATACTAATTACACCGGCCAGGATTATACTTTCACCTACTTTTCTTCGTAGTACAAGCATACTGGGCTCCCTTCTCTATAAGAAGCAAATCAAGGCATCCCTGCGTTGCAGAATACACTTACAAATATCTTTTGCGAATCACAAAAGAATATTGAGCAGAGAGCATAAAATCATCATCATCTTCAGACGAAAGTGATATCTAAATTGAGTAGTAATACCTGTAACTCTACTACTTCTCTGAATATTCCTGATAACCCTCGGCTATTAAACAAGTGCACTCTTCGCAACTATGCCTATCCAAACTCGGTGAGAATCGCACCATCCTCAAACACGCCGGCTCCTGGTGATTACTTCTACAACCAGGAGTCAACCCGCTACTCCTGACTATGAGGCTTGCTCTATTTTCAAACGTTCAGTCTAACGAGATAAAGGGGTCTCTTTAGTTATACACTAACTCGCAACGACTTGTAAGTTCTCAAACCCGGCTTTACAGTTGATTGAAAACGTTTCGTGCTAGAACTGCTCTCACTTTTATGTCGAACGTCCATTGCAACACGCAGACGAGATACAGCTTGCATGTGTAACTGGCACACCCGAGATTCAGAAACCGCCATATCTTTACTGATTTCCTTCATGGTAAGTTCATTCTGATAATACAATGTTAGCAATCGCTGTTCTCTTGGTGGCAAGAGATTAATCGCTTCATGCAATGAATGTAACAACTCGTACTGTTCCACCTGGTCCGCTGGTTCAGTTGCATCTGGATCTTCTATCAGATCCCCAAGCGACGCTACATCATCTTCTTGTGCCATAGAAGCCAGAGGGGCATCCAGTGAAAGAACCATCATCCCTACCTCGAGCAACATTCGTCGGTACTGTTCGACCGAAATCCCGATCTCGCTGGCAGCCTCACCTTCCTTCGGGGGTCTTCCCAGTGTCTGTTCCAGTTTCGCCAGCGCATTCTCAATCTGGCGAACACGCGTCACAGCCGAACGTGGCATCCAGTTTAAAGCACGCAGTTGATCGATAACCGCACCCCGAATTCTCGCCGATGCAAATGCTTCAAAACGCACCCCCCTGCCAGGATCAAAACGATCCACAGCATTAATCAGACCAATCATACCGTAACTCAAAAGATCATCCATATCAAGCATGCTTGTGGTTGGAATTCCAAGGCGTCCTACTATTGACCGGACAAGTGGCTGATAGTATGTTATTAACTCATTACGCAGATCAGAGCTCCCAGTCTCGACAAAATCGCTCCAAATAGCATCAATGCTTGTATTTGAAGTTATATTCACAAGATACTCCTTTCCAGGACACTTCTCGTTTTAGAACAAGCTCTAGCCAATTCTTCTCCAGAGCAAGTAACTCTATAACCCGCAATTGTCTTTCAAGAACCAGCTTTCCACCCCAACACGAATGCCGCGTGTTGCTGCCTCAAAGATAATTTCCTGAAATAACTCAGCTTCTCCTTTTTGAGCAAAATGCCAACCCCTGTTTCTGCTGAGGAAGAGGCTTTCTCCAGACCAAGAGGGCGCTCTCCAGGCCAATAAGTGAAGCGTGAGTAAAGTGTAATCAGATTGCGGTGTCCGCAATACTGCCAAAGGTCGGTGAAATGCGTGATAAAAGTCCTTGAATCGTCAAAGTTTTGCCTTTTTTGCAATACAAGCAGATTTCTGAATGTTTGAAGCGAAGGATCGTTCCAATATCCTCCATCAAACTCTTCGGCGAATTGAAATAAAGCCGGTAAGTCGGATATTTCCAGCAAAAGAGGATCGATTGCAAATGCTAAGGTGGCTTGCTATAGCGAGGATGCTACCGCTTCAAACGCGGTGCCTGAACTCCACAAGCAGATTGAACTGGCAGAAGATGAATAAGCCGCTCATCCGACGGGTTCCCAAATAATGCTTGCCATACCAGAAGAGATATGATATACTCCGTGACGGAGAGATGTCTGAGTGGTCGAAAGTGCCGCTCTCGAAAAGCGGTGTGGTGCAAGCCACCGTGGGTTCGAATCCCACTCTCTCCGCTTTCCTGGAGGAGTCTCATAGTGGTCTAGTGAGCACGATTGGAAATCGTGTGTGGTGCAAGCCACCGTGGGTTCGAATCCCACCTCCTCCGCCCAGGTTCACCGTTATTTCCCCACGTTTTCGTCCTCAAGCAATTCATGCTTCTTTTTTGCTATGTTCGTATTTCTCCCCACTTCTCTAAATAATGCCTGCCTTCAGGCAATTAGATTCGAGCCGCTCGATTTACAGGCATTCGGAATAGCTAGATGCGATCCAAAGAGTAAGCTTTTATGAATGCATTTTTTCTTGCTTTTACCCGTGAAATATGCGATAGTTGACGAACAGGTTG